>JAQBGS010000052.1:0-19405 GCA_032128535.1 Nitrospirota bacterium | reverse complement strand
CGGTGGTAGAGGTCGAAGCTCGCACCCAACTCCGCATTCTTCTGGCTGAAGATAACGTAGTCAATCAAAAAGTGGCGATACGTATGCTTCAGAAGCTCGATTATCAGGTTGATGTCGTGGGGAATGGTCGGGATGCCATTGAGGCGATGGCTCTCACTGGCTATGACCTGATCTTCATGGATTGCCAAATGCCTGAAATGGATGGCCTAGAAGCTACCCGAAAGATTCGGGAACTGGAAAGAAACAAGTTTAAAGGGAAAATGGAAAAGGAAGACGAAGAAAATATCGGGCCCAGAAAGGCTGACCTTTCTTCTGACATTTCACTTCTCCCTTCTCACTCAAAAGTGCCTATCATTGCGCTGACGGCTAATGCATTGACGGGAGATCGGCAAGCCTGCCTGGATGCCGGTATGGATGATTTTTTGACGAAACCGGTCAGGCTGGAAGAACTCTCGACCACGATCACCAAATGGTTGCCCCATCGTACAGCGAGTGAAGCGATATCCATTGCTGCTCCTGGGAAAAACAAGAAAGACTCACCTTCGTTCCCTGCTAGCCTCGATGAGACCATTCTCCAGAATCTCAAATCGCTTGGCGGCGCAGACGATCCTGAATTTTTCCTTACCGTGGTGGATCAATTTCTTTCGGATCTACCTCGTCACCTCGAAGGCATCAAACAGGCCGTCGAGAGGCAAGACTCTGACGCTTTAGTGAAGACAGCTCATGCCTGCAAGGGCTCCTCACGTTCAATTGGAGCTACCTTGTTAGCGAATATCAGTTATGCCTTGGAAATGATGGGCCGCGAAGGTACGATGGAAGATGCAACTGCAAAATTGGAACAATGGCTCCAGGAGAAAGACCGTACGGTACTTGCTCTCCGACAAGAACGGAAACAACTCACGGCATCCTCGCCGTCAACTCTACATTCCTAATTAAAGGCCTCTCCACAGTTATCTAGTCGCATCTCTCTTCTGGTAGGCCACCAACTACCACCCGATTTTTTGCATGCGGTCAACCGCTTCCGCCAATCGCTCTTTCGTTGTCGTTACCGTCATGCGAATGTAGCCCTCACCCGGATCACCAAACCCATTACCCGGCGTCGTGACAATTCCGGCTTTTTCAATGAGATGCGCCGTAAACGATGTTGAGGTAAACCCTTTGGGCACTTCGATCCAGACATAAAATGCAGCTTCGGGCGTTTCCAATGACAATCCAAGTTTTTTTAAACCACCCACCAGCACATCCCGACGTTCCTGATAAATCCCTCGCAAATCATTGGTCACGGAATCGTCCAATTCCAATGCCGTAATGCCCGCTTCTTGAATGGCCTGAAACACGCCGGAATCAATATTCGTTTTGACTTTCCCTAAACCCGCGATGACTTCCTGGCGCCCGGCCGCCCAGCCGATCCGCCAGCCGGTCATATTGTAGGTTTTGGACAACGAATGAAATTCCACGCCGACATCGGTCGCCCCTTCTACCTCTAAAAAGCTGGCTGGCTGTTTGCCGTCATAATAGATTTCCGAATAGGCCGCGTCATGGCAGACGATGATCTGATGTTCCTTCGCAAAGTCCACGACCTTCTTGAAAAAATCTTTGCTGGCCACAACCGAAGTAGGATTGTTCGGAGAATTTAAAAACATCATTTTGGCTTTTTGCGCCACGTCCTTGGGAATGGCGGCCAGGTCAGGCAAAAACCCATTCGCTTTCGTCAACGGCATTATGTAAGAGGTGCCCCCGGCAAAACCGGTGGCCACCGGGTAGACGGGATAGCCCGGGCTCGGCACCAGGACAATATCTCCCGGATCGATAAAGGCCATCGGAATGTGGCCAATGCCCTCTTTCGACCCAATCAGCGTGACCACTTCGGACTTGGGATCGAGACTCACGGAGAATCGGCGTCGATACCAATCGCCCACCGCCGTTCGGAATGACAACATGCCATCATACGATGGATATTGATGATGCTTGGGATTGCCGGCCGCTCGCCGCAACGATTCAATGATGGGCTCCGGAGTCGGCAAATCGGGATCGCCAATCCCCAAGTTGATAATATCCATGCCTCGCTCGATAGCTTTTCGCTTCATGTCGTCAATCACGGCAAATAAATAGGGAGGTAAGGTCCGGATGCGCTCTGCATATTGAATAGGAAACCCAGCCATGAATGTCTGCTCCTTTTCAGTAATTCCGAGGATAAATAATGAGGCGCTACCGTACCAAATTTTCAGTCGATTGGGGTACTGTCACCCAACAATTTTCAAACCGCCCCGATGAGAAATGTTTCGGATAGGGAGAACGGCAAAACGTTATTGAGCCAATTGCCCAATCAGGCGGTCGGCGAATTGATGCAAAATAGGCAAATGGGGGATGGCCTGTGCGTGAATCTTTTCGGGAAGAATCCCTCCTTTTTGAACGTCTTCTGGACATTCACGACCGAGGGCCTGAATCCCCGCTTCTTCCATTTCCGGATGGAACAACAGCCCATAGCAGCGCTCCCGCACACGAAAAGCTTGTAAGGAAAAATCAGCTGACGCCACTAACGATGGAATCTCTGGAGGAAGGCTGATGCCTTCCCCATGCCATTGAAAGACCTGAAACATGGATGGCCCTTGACTGAAAACCGGATCAACTTTTCCTTCATTGGTTAACGTCACTGGAACCATCCCGATTTCAAAGCAGGGACCGGGAGCAACAGAGCCCCCCAAAGCCTTCGCCAACAATTGCGAACCAAAACATATGCCCAAAACGGGGATGCCCTTGTTCATCGCCGCTTTGACGAATTCCAGTTCTTCCACAATCCAGGGGGCAGGATCATTGACTGACATCGGTCCGCCCATGATCAACAGAAACTCACCTGGATCGTGGGGCAATCCTTCGGAAGGAACCAGGATTGTTTTGACCGAATAGCCCCGAACTTCTAAGGCCTGCCGAAAGACCCCAGGACCTTCAAAAGACACATGTTGAAGACAGGTAGCGATTTTCATGATCTTCCCATTAAAGAGAGCAAAAACATGTTTGCCTAACGGGAAAAATCAAAATTCTGGAAGGGGAAACCTACAGATTAGGGAGGGAACGAAAGGAATCTCTCTCGCAATCAAGATTCAGGTAAATGGTGTAGCCCAGACCCACCAAGCATCAGGACACATGCCCATTGATGGCAAAACCATTGGTGAACACAGGTTGCTGCCCGTTTTTCTTATTGACACATTCAACCAAATGCCAAAACCGAAGCGGATTCACCTTCTTCTTACTGGCCACGATCAAACTAGTCCCTTCCAAGACTGTATTCAGCGCCAAGTCGGTTCGAAATCCGAGATGCTTGCACATGGGGGAAATAAACTTTTCAACTGCTGCGATGACTTTATTCCCATTGCTAAAATGATTCAACATGACAATCCTGCCTCCAGGCTTACACACCCGAATCATTTCATTGACGACCTTCCGATAATCTGGAACGGCCGTGACGACGTAGGCGGCCATCACAATGTCAAAGGTGTCATCTGGAAGCTGCATATTTCCAGCATCCATTGTCCGAAGGGTGACATGCGATAATTTGAATTCGTCCACTCTACGGTGGGCGTGTTCTAACATGCCCTCCGAGAGGTCAATCCCCAATACATCGCAATAAGAGGGATACAAGGGCAACGCCTCGCCGGTTCCGACTCCCACCTCTAAAACCTGGCAACCAGGCCCAATGGACAATCCGCGAACAGCAGATTCTCGAGATTGCTTAAAGGCTTTTCCGAACGTATGGTCGTACACCGATGCATAGGCCGTGTAAACCCGTTCGACTTTCTTATTGTCCATACGTCCTCCATAATGGTGACCTGCTCATTCCACACCTCTTCGAAGACCATTGAATTGTTAACATGAAATTCGTTGCAACTGGGGATGATAAACGATGGCGAGAACCCAGATTTTTGTGCCGGCCTGGGGACGGCCCACCTATCTTTGGCCCTAACGGGTCAATAATCTACCGAAGTGGAAAGAGGGAGTCAACTATTCATCGCCACAAGTCTTTAATTTAAAACACTTTCTTCCTGACAAACGTGCCTCAAATTGACGCGAGAACTTGGCCAACACCAACACGACTCGGTACGCTGACTCAAGGGATTGCAAACGTTCAAAGGCTTCTCTACAATTCCGAAATTATCTTTCATCCCGTACGTGCAATCGCTCTTAAGGAGAACCGACATGGGCATTGGCTCGACATCGCACATTCGTCTCTCATTGTCCCTTTTCGCGATTGTGAGCGTGAGCATCATGACCTTACCCTCTGTTTCGCATGCGATTGACTTGTCTTTGAGCATGGAGGATGCCAATAAATCCCTCGCGGCCGGTCGCCAAACCATGGAAACCGCCGAGTCTGTGGAAGATGTGGCGGCAGTAATGAAGGCCTCGGAGAAGATTGTTCGAGTGGGAGCCAACCCTGAAGTAGACCCCTGTGGAACCCATGCCATCTTGCGCACCCGCCGGTATTGGTTGGAATACTTTGGACGTCGTGAAGCGGCGGAATCGAAACGTCAAAAGAAGGATATCCGCATGCCAGAATCAAAAATCCAAGAAATTTTGGCCATGCCTTATCTCGAAGTAGAAGTGCGCTTATGTGGTGAAGAAGAGTTCTTTGCTGAAGGGGCAGAAGTCGCTATGCAACAGGGTAATCTCATGGTTCGACCTGTTGATATTGGTCCTGCAGAACGCGGTCGAAAAAACCCTGGACCAACTCCTAGTTTTCGTTCTCGTTTTACTGCACGATTTGCTTATGCTGACTTCGACCCCCAGGCGCCAGGCACATTAGCTATTTTTTTCCCAGACGGAACCTTAGTCAATATTCCTGCGGATTTCTCCAAAATTCCCTAATCACTAACGCAAGCCTCACCCATAGCCATCGCGCATCTATTCCCTCTTAGCGACAACACTCCTCACGGCTCAACTTTGAGCAGCATCGACGATTCCTTCCACCTCCCGCAACGTGTATAAGTGATGATAGAGGCCGCGTTGCTCCAGCAACGCCTCATGCCGGCCTTCCTCGATAATCGTTCCCCTATGAAGCACGAGGATGCGGTCCGCCCGCTGGATAGAAGAAAACCGATGGGCAATCATTAACGTCGTCCGCCCTTTCATGAGCTCGATCAGCGCTCCTTGCACCAACGATTCTGATTGACTATCCAACGCCGACGTTGCTTCATCAAGAATGAGGATTCGTGGATCCTTCAATAACGCTCGAGCAATGGCCACCCGCTGGCGTTGTCCACCGGATAGATTCACACCCTTTTCTCCTAAGACAGTTTGATAACCCGCCGGCAGCATGTGAATAAATTCATGGGCATTGGCGCGTCGACTGGCTTCAAGAACCTCAGCTTCAGAGGCATCCCAGCGGCCATATCGAATATTGTCCATGATGGTGCCGCCAAACAGGAAGGTTTCCTGCGGAACCAACGCCAGTTGGCCATACAAACTGTCCAATTGAATGGATCTCACGTCATGGCCATCAATAAGCACCCGCCCCTTTGTGGGATCATAAAAACGGTGCAGGAGATTAATAATCGTGGTTTTCCCAGCTCCGGTCGGCCCCACAAGCGCGACACATTCTCCTGCCTTGATCGAAAAGGAAACGGTGTCTAAGACCGGTGGACGATCCTCATAGGAGAATTGCACTTCGTCAAACTGCACATCCCCACGAATCGGCACTATAGACCGTGAATCGGGACTATCTTGAATATCTAACGGCGTGTCCAAGAGTTCGAATACTCGCGTCATGGCGCCTTGAACTTCTTTGACTTGTGTGAAAATCCGCGCCGCCGATCCGAACGGCCCAATGAGAATTCCTGCAAACAGGACAAAGGCAAAGAGTTCACCGGGAGACAACTGTCCTTCGATGACCTGCTTGCCTCCATACCACAACACACCAATCGCCATCACAAAGGTGAAAAAGGTAATCACCGGGACAAAGACCGCCAACACTGCCGTTCGCTGCATGGTTGTGGCTAAAAGCCCTTCTATGCCCAAACGAAATCTGGCTTCCTCTCGTTGGCCTTGGACAAATGATTTCACCTCCCGAATACCTGACACCACTTCTTCAATAAGTGTGGTCACCTGGGCGGTTTGGTCCTGAATTTTCATGGAAAGCGCTTTTAATCGTTTCCCAAAAATCCGCGCGACCAGTGCTAGTAAGGGGAGGAGAATGAGAATCAGCAGACACAAGCGCCAATTCATCACTAAGAGAAACCCCACGCCGCCGATAATGGTGACCAAATGTTTGAGTGCATCCATAGGCGTTTCCGTGAGGAGATTTTGAATGACTCCCACATCGTTCATGAGACGAGAAATCAATTCCCCGGTGCGTCGCTTGGCAAAGAATTTGAGGGATAGCCGATGCAGATGGGAAAATACATGCGTACGAAAATCAGCCATCACATGCTGAGAAGCCAAGGCAGTCATATAACTATGGCCCATCGACAACACACCCTGCCCGACCACTAATCCGATAAACATCCACACCATCGTGGTGAGTTGCTGAAGATCTTTTTGTACGGTGATCAAATCCCATAAAGACCCGGCCATTCTGATCAGGATCAGATTGCAGGCCGCGACGCCCATGACCGCTACGCCGGCACAAGCCATGATCACCATTTGAGGGCGAATAAAAGGAAGAAAGCGAGACCACTGATTCATACAAATCTCACTCAGTTATTCAGGAGTCAGTCCGAGGGTAAACACCGATCGGCAGGGCAGAAGTAAAATTACCAAGAGAAAATAGCGAGGAGGGGAAAACCAGCTCTCAATCGATTTGAACTACCGATTCGATTTGCATTTTATTGAGTGCCACAAACTCCGAATGGTGGGTGTCATCAATAAGGACATCGGTCAAATTAATAAAGAGGACCGATTCATCATTGAGGACATCCGAAATTCGATTCCGCATGGGAGGAATTAGCAGTTCACCGACATAGGTCGACAGGGAGGAGCGTACCCTGATACGAGTCTTTTTCCCCTGGGTCATACCAAATGCCCTTCTCCCTGCTGACCGATGAATTAATTACGCCGCTTAGCGAATTTCATGCGGCGACGAAGTTTTTTATGCTTATGCTTGCGCATCTTCTTCCTCCGCTTTTTGACCACACTCGACATAGAGATGGATTCCTGGGTTAAAAAATTATGAGATGGCAAGCCACAGACACAACACTCAACTTTTATCTTTTGAAAAAAATAACCCCATGAACAACCAATCTTCGTATCATAGGGTCAAGAAAAGTGTCAAGGAAACCAGGTTATCATACCCGCTCCTGTACCCAGGAGTCATCTCCTTTTTCAAAATTCTCTTGACCCTCACTAGGACCCTTCTCCATTATAGGGCCTCATGCGAACCGAAACCTTAGCTATCAATCGCCTTTGGGTATGGGCCGCGCTTATTGTCCTAGGATTGGGATGTCTAGCGGAGACTGGATGTTCAACAAAAACACCGAAATATCCAGAAGATCATGCTCGATTTCAACGAGTGATCCAGGCCATCAAAACACTCGAAACAGCTTATGTCAATGAAGATGCGTCAGCCTTCCATGAACTCCTTTTACCACTGGAGCAACTAGAAATCTTGGAGTCTGAGGCCCGACAAGACTTTGCCACATTTTCTACAATTCGCCTCGACTTCACGGTGGATCGTATCCTCATCGATGGAAACCGCATTTCCGCATTTATTTCCTGGCAAGGCACCTGGCAACGCTCGACTCAAGGATCGAACGACCAAGCCCGAGGTCACGGCGTGCTTCTATGGAGCGGCAATCAAGTGATTTTGCTTCGAGGGGTGGAAGGGGACCTTCCCTTTGGTATGGCAACCCGCCTCAACCTCCCAGCCTGACTCCTTCACCATCCATTTCTAGAGCCTTTTCATCCTCACCATGCCTTCTTCATTGGTCAAGACCCCTATGAACCCTCAAGTTCTTTCAACAGATTTTCTCATTATTGGCGCAGGCGTGGCCGGACTGCGTGCTGCCATTGAACTTTGCCGACATGGGGAAGTCACGATGGTCGCGAAAGGCGGGCCACAAGACAACAACTCGTTTTATGCCCAGGGGGGGGTAGCTGTGGCACTGAGCGAAGAGGACGATGTCGATCTTCACTTCACCGATACAGTCAAGGCCGGACATCGACTGGGTTCACGGCCCGCCACAAAGGCGTTGGTCGAAGAGGGTCCCTCCCGTATTCATGAACTGATTGAATGGGGAGCCAAATTCGACACCGTCGATGGCCACCTGGCTTTTACCAAGGAAGGAGCCCACAGCCGCCACCGCGTATTACGAGCCGGTGGGGATGCCACCGGCAGTGAAATGGTCAGGGCGTTGAGCACCAAAGCTCAAGGTCTCAAAAATTTGAAGTGGCTGGGCAATCATTTTGGGGTGGAACTGCTGACTCAGGATGGCCGGTGTTGTGGTGCCATTGTACTCGACGAACAAAAAGGAACGTGCAAAACCATTCTGGCTTCGGCAGTCTTATTGGTCACCGGTGGAGCCGGGCAAATCTACGCACGCACCACGAATCCACCCAATGCAACCGGCGATGGAATCGCCATGGCTCTCCGAGCCGGGGCCATTCTGGAAGATATGGAATTTGTCCAATTTCACCCCACCTCATTGTATCTCCCGTCAAGCCCCCCATTTCTTCTCTCAGAAGCGTTGCGTGGTGAGGGTGGAATTCTCCGGAACAATCGCTGCGAACAATTTATGAAACAATACGATCGGAATCAAGAACTCGCACCACGAGATATTGTTTCCCGTGCCATTTGGGCAGAAATGCAAAAAACCAAAGCCCGACACGTCTATTTGGATGTCACCCATTTAGGGGAGAAATTTTTAAAAGAACGCTTCCCCACCATCTATTCCACGTGTTTACGGTATGACATTGATATCTCTGAAGAATGGATTCCGGTCTCACCCAGCGCCCATTATTTTATGGGTGGCGTGAAAACTGATCTCCATGGTGCATCAAACCTGCCCGGCTTGTTTGCCGCCGGCGAGGCGGCCTGTTCAGGTGTCCATGGAGCCAACCGTCTGGCAAGTAATTCGTTGCTGGAGGGCTTGGTCTTCGGATTACGTGCCGCGGAAGCCGCATCGACCTATGCCAAAACCTCTTCACCACCAAGCTCTATGACTCCTTCGGTTGCCCGACAATCTTCAACCCAACACATGTCCGAACAGGACGTGGAGAAACTCCGAAATTCTCTGCGCCGATTGATGTGGACCAAGGTGGGGTTAATACGAACAGCGGAATCCCTACGGAAAGCGCTCGACCAACTTCAGCAGTGGTCTCGCAAACTGCAGGTGCCGCCCTTCAACCGAACGGGCCTAGAAACACAAAATATGGTTCAAGTGGGACTTTGTGTCACCGAAGCGGCTCTGTGGCGAACGAACAGCGTGGGAGCCCATTACCGCGAAGACATTCCCTTTTTCAAAGGCTTGAAATGGAAGGTCCATAGCCAGTGCCAACAAACTCGCGTTTCTGCTCTCATTTCTCATCCAAAAAAAGCAAAAAGAACCGTCCGTAGCTGAAGCTGCTGCTACCCATTCGAGGGCGTTAAGCATGGCCCCAAATACCGATCCATATTCGTATTGAAGGCCTTCAATAACGCGCGAGTCAGCGGGCCTCGCTTCCCCTGCCCTATCTGACAATCCCCGATCTTTGAGACAGGCATAATTTCTATCCCAGTATTGGTGATCAAACACTCATCGGCCTGGAATAATTGCTCGATCGTATAACGTCCCTCTTCCACAATGATGCCTTGCTCTTCAGCTAGCTCCATCACGACATCGCGGGTGATGCCTTTCAAAATTCCGCACTCCACAGCCGGTGTATGCAAACGTTGATTCTTCACAAAAAATATATTGCTTGTTGTGCTTTCAGTTAACTCTCCCTCCATATTCAACATCAGGGCATCATCCGCTCCGACCCGAACAGCCTCCTGTTTAGCCAGAATATTATTTAGAAAACTGATTGCCTTAATTTGAGGAGACTGAGCAAACTCAGGATTCCGTCTAATAGACGCAAGATGTAAGGTAATGCCCTGTTTCCGCTGTTGGGCCGAGTACTTCACAACCGGCTTAGCCATGACCACAACCGTCGGGCAAGCACACAACCGTGGATCAATCCCTAGTTCTCCTTCACCACGAGAGATGGTCACCCGCAGACCGGCATTCTGAAGCTTATTGCGAACTAAGAGTTCCCCAAGGATCGGCAACCATGCGTTATCTGGTATGGGAAGATCTAGCCCAATGAGCTCACAGGATCGGTGTAGACGGGCCAGATGCCGTTCCCATAACAATATCCTTTCCCCATATACACGCAATGTCTCATAGACCCCATCCCCGTATAAAAAGCCATGATCAAAGACCGAGACCCGGGCATGTTCTTTCTGAACAAACCGATCATTGAGATAGACCCACATTCCGCGTCCCTTATGAATCCTGATGCGGTTGAAGAACCTGAAAAAACGCTTGTGCCTTATGAAGGGTTTCCTCATATTCTCGGTTCGGATCGGAATCGGCCACAATGCCCGCTCCCACTTGAAGATAACCACAGCCCTTCGTCAACAACAGCGTACGAATCGCAATATTCAGGTCCACGTTTCCATTCCACCCGATGAACCCTATTGACCCTGTATACAATCCACGCCGAACCGGTTCCAGGCGCTCAATAATTTCCATGCAATGAACTTTGGGTACCCCGGTAATCGTGCCCCCAGGGAAAACGGCTCGAATCAGGTCAAATCCGTTGCAGCCCTCACGAAGTTGCCCGAAAATATGCGAGACCAAATGCATAACATGTGAGTACCGCTCTACCGTCATCAACTCATCAACCTGAATGGATCCATAGCGACAGACTCGCCCCAAATCATTACGGACAAGATCCACGAGCATCAAATGCTCGGCCCGTTCCTTTGTATCTGAAAGCAGGTCCTCAGCGAGACGTCGATCCTCAGCCGTCCCTCCACCTCGCGGCCGAGTTCCCGCAATAGGGCGCATATCGGCATACCCATCCGAAAGCCGAACGAGTCGCTCTGGCGAGTTACACACAATGACGTCCGATTCAAGCACGAGAAACGCTGAATGAGGAGAGGGATTCATGCGCCGTAATTGGCGATAGAGAGTTGCTCCAGCCTGCACCTGTGACGAGAAAGAATTAGTAATGCCTTCAATTTGAAATCGATGGGAGAGATTGGCTTGATAGATATCTCCAGCGCCGATTAATTGTTGACATTCGCGTACACGATCTTGATAGGCAGAAGCTGATTGTCCCTCATGAATGCGAAGTGAAAATGGGCAAGACTTTTCCCCATCCAAGACAGGATCCACTGTCTTTAATTTCGCTTCCAATTCCAGCAAACGAAATTGTCCTTCCCGGTACAGATGCTCCCAATTCTCCTTCGCTAACCGTTCAGGGGAAGGCGAAAAAACAATCCAGGCTCCGGACATCTGATGATCAATGACAACAAAGGCTTCAACAAAAAGAAAATAGATATCTGGAAACTGAAGGTCGTCTTGCGCATATTCCGGGAGAACCTCGAAAGTCCTGGCCAGATCATAACTCAAGCATCCAACCGCTCCCCCTAAGAAAGGTAGAAAAGAAGGCGCGACAACGAGAGAGTCCTCCACAAACTGTCGTTGTAACAACGAAAATGGATCTCCTGCCTGCTCTTTCCAAACACCTGCAGAATAGATTTGAACGGTGTCGTTCTTCCCTCTCACTACTCGATAGGGATCACACCCCCAAATAGGAGAAACGGCGAGGCACACCCCCATGATGATAATCATGCTCGATAAAAAACGAGTGCGGGGAATACCCGGTTACCCGCCCATACAGCTCGAAGGGATCTTCAAAGGCAACCAAACATTGCTTCACAAGTGGAAAGATGTTCGCGGAGGGAAGAGTGCGATCAATCCCCCCTTCCGTGTGGGTGGGAAGAACAGACAAGTTTTTAGGGATTATCTGATGGAACTGGAGGAGAAGTAGACTTCATGGCATTCGCGGCTTCCTCAGGAGCTAAGATCCCTTTTTGTACCAAGGATTCCAAAAGGCCTTTGACCGCCTCTCCTGGTGAACGACGAAGCCCGCGCACCCGAATACTTGGCGGATAAAAGCGAAGATAGTCAGGATTACTCACCCGAATGGTCACCGCTTCGCTTTCACTATAGGGACCCAGCTCTTTATCAGCATTGGGAATTCGGAAAAACGGTTTGCCGTTGGCCAGCAACCCATCAGGAGCTTTAATTTCTACCCGATCCGAAATATCAGTGCCGGTTATTTCTCTCACAGTATCCACAACCAGGATCAAGGAATCCGCAACGACGGGATCGCCGGTTTGATTTTTCACTGTGACAATAAATTCGACCTCACTCACGGAGGTTAACTGCGTTCCAGAGAGGGGTTGGGCATGTTTATATTGGATGACCGGGACCACCCCCTCAGTTAAATCCGGGAGTTCATCCACCGTGGGATTGGCAGAAACCAGGGTTCCACTCACCGCGACTTGAAGCAGGAGAATAGGTACGATGCCTTTCACCATTTTTTCATCCTCCAAGGGGAAAATGGAACGCGGACATACTGGAAGGCCTCAATTCTTTTGTCATTCACTCACAAGACTTAACGCGTAACATACTGTACCATATCTCAGAAATTATACGATGTTTTTCCTTGACAAGATTTAGGATTTTTTGGTTGAATGTAGTCCCTTCCAACGACTCGCCTTGCAGGTCTTACACATGGCACCTTCTCAGGATCCACTATTTGCGGGGCTGGGGCAGGCCATGCGAGTGGGGACCGACCTGCTTGCCGCCCTTATCGTCGGTGGATTCCTCGGGTGGTTAGTTGATTCATATGCGCTGGATTCTACACCGTGGGGTGTAGCAGTTGGTTTGGCTTTAGGATTGATCACTGGAATTCGTAATGCCTACCGCGCAGCCCAGCGGTGGAATACATAAGAAGTAAGACAAGGTTCCGCTTTGGAAGATCCCTTACACTCCTTCGAACTTCATACTTTCATCCCGCTTTCTCTTTTCGGTCTCGACATTTCAGTCAACAAGGCCGTCTTGATGATGTGGATTGTGGTGGGCGTGGCCTCCCTCTTCCTGTTCAAGGCAGGAGCCGCCAAGTCCCTCGTCCCATCAAAACTACAGAGTATGGCGGAATTGCTTGTTGAATTTATTCGAGGCATTATTCAGGACACCATGGGCTCCTCGGGAATGCGCTATTTTCCGCTCATCAGCGCACTGTTTCTCTTCATCTTATTTTGTAATCTTCTAGGATTAATCCCAGGATCCTATACCGTCACCAGTCAGATTGTCGCAACAGGAGTCTTCGCCATTGGGGTCTATGCTCTCAGCCTGGTCATCGGCTTTCAATTACATGGAGCAAAATTTTTAGGAATTTTGGTGCCACCTGGGACCCCTGGATGGCTCCTTCCTTTAATGATTCCGATTGAATTGATCAGTCAATTAGCTAGACCAATCTCTCTGGCTGTGCGATTATTTGCCAATATGACCGCTGGCCATGTCATTCTTGGAGTATTATTCGGATTGACGATTGCCGGCGGGCTTCTCATTGGATGGTTACCTTTTTCGTTCACCGTCGTGTTGTATGGCCTAGAAGTTGGTATCGCGTTTATTCAGGCCTATATTTTTACCGTCTTAACGTGTGTGTATATTGGAGATGCCATTCATCTGCACTAATTACGTTCAAACCATGAAAGTCAGTCATTACTATTAATCCCTTTTAAGCTGGGAGGACAACACCACAATGGATTCTGCAGCAGCAGCACTTTTGGGAATGGGCCTAGCGGCCTCAGGTTTTGCCGGTGCCGGTATTGGCATCGGGTATATTTTCGGGAAGATGATCGAAGCCGTCGCCCGTCAGCCAGAGGCGGAAGCCCGAGTTGGCAAGTATATGTGGATTGGGTTCGCATTAGTGGAAGCCATCGCACTCTACGGACTGGTCATTGCCTTCATCATCATGGGCAAAGGGTAAAAGGCGATTAAGCTATGCCACAATTTGATTCACATTTCTTTTCGTCTCTGATTTTTTGGGAGGTGCTGTCGTTTAGCATCCTGTTCTGGATACTCTATAAATATGCCTGGCCCCCGATTCTGGAAACGCTCGAGACACGAGAACGAAAGATTCGGGAGAGCTTGGATCAGGCCGAACAGAGTCGCGCGACGGCAGAGCAAAAGCTGAGGGAATACGAAGCCAAGCTCCAGCTTGCGGCAAAAGAGGCTGAAACCCTGATGGCCGAGGCCAAACAAAAAGCCCAGCGACTGCTCGACGAAAACCAGCAACGGCTTCGTACAGAATCGGACCGCATCAAAGAAGAAGCGACCCAGGACATTGAACGTGAACGTCGAAAGGCCGTTGAGAACATCAAGAGTCAGGCGGCGGATCTCGCCATTTTGGTGGCAGAGAAGGTGATTGGCCGAAGCTTATCAGATGACGATCATCGTCGGTTCGCCAAGGAAGCGCTAGCAGAAGTCGCTGCACATTCAAAAAATTAGCCTGTCGAGACTTCCACAGCAATGAACATTGCTGTTTTGTTTTCCCTTACCGGGAACTCCGTAACCCATCGTTCGAAAGATCTCAAAGAGGGAAGTGCAACTTCCCTCTTTTTTTGCCCCCTCATATTGTCAGGATCACACTCCTAATTTCCTCCGCCTGCCCGATAGCCCTCCAAATCAACCGTGACGGTGTGAAACCCAATTTCCTTCAAGGCCCTGAGCACCCGCGTACGTCGAGCTTCCTCGGTCAGCATCGCAATTTCTGATTGGCCAACTTCAATGCGAGCCGTTTCTCCATGGAGGCGAACCCGGACCTGGGTCAAGCCTTCCGACAATAAGAACGCCTCAGCCTGCTCCACGCAGGACAGTGCAGTTTTGGTAATCGGGATGCCTCGTGTAATACGAGACGACAAACAGGCAGCGGCCGGTTTATTCCAATTCGCTAAACCCAAGGCTTGAGCTAATTGACGAATATCGGACTTGTCACAGTTCGCTTCTAACAAAGGGCTTCGTACACCTAAACGCTTCCCCGCTTGAATCCCTGGTCGGTCTTCACCCATATCATCGACATTCGTTCCATCCACGATAGCCTGGAAACCAGCCACTTCCTGAATGCTGGATAACAACTGGTACAGATCGGTTTTGCAATGAAAACAGCGCGTGGCATCATTCTGCACAAACGCCTCAATTTTCAACTGATCGGTTTCCACCACTTGCAGAGGGACGCCAATTGACTCACACAGTCCATACGCATCTTCCAGCTCACTAGCTGGTAAGGTGGGCGAAGTCGCAATCACAGCCTTGGCCGACTCTCCAAGAATGTCCACGGCCACCTTCAACACGACAGTACTATCCACTCCACCTGAAAACGCCACGACCACCGAACCCAGGTCATGGAAGACCTTCTGCAGAGTCGCGTATTTTTGTTGTAAGGCTGGGTTAAGACTCAGCATAAATTGGAAGAGATCGTTTTGAACGAGTCGGCGCAGTCTCTAACACCTCCGAGGCCGATCGACCCAATTGACCACAGGCTCCCAAGACATCATCTCCGCGACTTTTGCGCAGAAACACATCGAGGCCACGACTGCGAACAATCTGTTGAAACGCATTGATACCCTCTGGGGCGGGTCGTCGGAAGGGATTGCCAGGAAACTCGTTGAAGGGAATCAGATTGATCTTACAGCGCAACCCGCGAAGCAGCGAGGCTAAACGGTTCGCATCCTCCACTGAATCGTTGACCCCTGCTATTAAGACATATTCAAAGGTCAAAGGGCGTTCAGAATCTTCCAGATACTTCCGACACGCCATCAGTAACGCGTCCAGATTATAGCGGGCGTTGACTGAGGGCATCAGACGGTCACGTTGCGCATTGGTTGTTCCATTCAACGAAATCGCCAAATTCACGCCGAGACGCCGAACATCGGGAAAGCGGGGAATCCATCCTGCCGTCGAGACGGTTATTCGCCGAGGGGAAAAGCCTAATCCCCACTCCATATTCGTCAGACGTTGAATGGCGTCGGCCACCGCATCAAAATTCATCAGCGGTTCACCCATTCCCATAAAAACCATTGAGGTAATATGGTCTCCTTCTGGCAACAGGGCTTGTACGTTCAACACCTGTCCCACAATTTCCTGCGCACGCAAGTTCCGTTTAATCCCCATTTGCGCCGTCAAGCAAAACCCACAATCCAACGTGCATCCGACCTGTGAGGAGAGACACAACGTCCGCCGTCGCTCCTCCGGTATCATCACCGTTTCAACAGCCAGATCATCGATCAGACGCCACAAAAATTTTTCCGTGCCATCTCTGGCAATCTGACGAGATATCTCTTGGTCGTGATGAACAGTCGCCACCTGTTGTAAGCGTTCTCGGTCCACTTTGGACAAATTCGTCATGCCCTCAATAGCCAATACCCGATGCTGATAGAGCCATTGTAAAATTTGGTGGGTTCGGTAACGATGCCAACCAAGTTCTTGCACCAATTGGCCCACTTCCTGAACAGTGAGGGCGAGAAGATTCACCAGAGGCTTGTTCATTTTCATTCCATACTCAAGGGACTCAAAAAAACACTGCCAGATCATACCATCTCCCCAAGCCTACACAACCAACTCTTTTCTGGGGAAACTTGTCCTAAATTTCCATATGCATACTACGTAATTTCACCCAACTACATATAGATAATCGTTAAAAAATGAAAAGACTGTTGAGATATCCCCAGCTTTTCACCTTTGCCAAAATGACAATTACGCAGACCGCAGGGATGAAGGAATCAAAGCATCATTTTTAAAAAATATGAATTATACTTTTCTTTTAAAGCATGTGACGGCTCAAGAACAATCTATTGTTCGCAGGACCATGATCTAAGACCACTATATATTGATGGCTAAAAATACAATGTCTTACTAATTGAATGTCAGGCTCTCTAGAAGGCGACATTCCACCACGACTCGACAAACAGATCATTTACCCGATTCTGACAAATCACGATTTGTATCATATCAAAAAGATATACATAATAAATAAAAACCAAAGCTTGCTTGTTGACTTTGCTTTAAAACATGAATAAAATTCTAATCAACATATGGTGGAGCTCGAAAGATGGAGAATCAAGATGACGAACTTCAAGATATCCTTGGCGGCTTGGAACAACGAATCAGCGTATACGAACGCAAGCGCAAGGACCTTCAAAAGAAGCGGGAGCAACTAGATGATGAATTCTCAACGGTTGAGAAATACCTTGAGTTGGCAAAAACCTTGTATCGAGTGGAAGCTGACAAAGCGAAACTGGCCAGCCTCTCGTTCCAAATTGCCTCTCACGAAAAGGGGGAGGTGTCGGCATCTGACGTCGACGTCGCGACCAAATCACGGGAGATTCTCCTGGGGCGGAGTAAGTATGTCGGACGCAGCGTCCCCGATGCGGTGTACATGGTTTTGCAAGAGGTAGGTCGCCCACTACATGCGAAGGATTTGTATCAACGACTCAAAGAGGGTGGAATGCCTATCAGGGGGAAAACTCCTGTGACATCCATTGCCACCTCGTTAAAACGGGATTCTCGGTTTCGCAAAGTAGGACCCAATACGTTTGAAGTAAATCACGACAAGGCATTAACCAAGGCCGTCTAACAGGGCAACGACTCAAAAGTTCCCTTATGGGAAAGGAGGTGAGTGAATTGGCAGCAACGAAAAAGAAAGCCGCTCCGAAAAAGAAAGCCGCCGCTAAACCAAAGGCTAAGGCAGCTACGAAAAAGAAGTAATTTGACAGTCCCACCAGCAGTACCGCCGGGGGTAGGGCCACCTGCTCCCGGCGTGTTTTTTCTCCATAGCTCTTCATCGTTTCCTTATTCCCTCAATTAGCGTTATGAACTTGCGCTTGTTACCTATTTCATTCCCCTGGCTCATTAATGCCATAGGCGCAATTGATTTAAGCAGCTGACGGGAATGGTCAAAAAAGTCCTTCCAGCAAGGCCGCAGGCATGTTGGCGCGCGGAGCGTACCCACAGTTCGTGAGCACGGCAAAATGGCGAGAACGAAGCTGGAGGCTTTTTCCAACATTCCCGACTTGGGATTACCCGCCGCATCGGGTATGCTGGGTTCAATCGTTCCCTCCACACCATGACCCTCTCCCTCAACGAAATCGACAACCTCACACAGACCGCCATTCAGGCTGCACGACTAGGGGGCGCTATCCTTCAAGATTATGCCCACAACGGCTTTACGGTTCATTCAAAAGGCCAAGCGATTAACCTCGTCACCGAGGCTGATCTCCATTCCGAAAAAGCCATCATCCAAACCATCCGACAAGCCTTCCCCGACCATCAGATCCTCAGTGAAGAACAAGGCCTCCAAGAAAGCCCTACCCATCCCATCAAATGGATCGTCGACCCACTCGACGGCACCACCAACTTCGCCCACGGCTTTCCCATGTATAACGTCTCGATTGGAGTGGAATACCAAGGCACGTGCGTCATTGGCGTGGTATATGATCCAACACGTGATGAACTGTTTCTCGGACAACAAGGCCGTGGAGCCACGCTCAACGGCAAACCCATACACGTGTCAGCCACACCGAAGCTCGCCGAAGCCCTATTGGTGACTGGATTTGCCTATGATATCCATACAGCCACAGATAACAACCTCAAAGAATTTTGTGCTTTTACTTTGCGCGCGCGGGGGATGCGACGCACAGGCACGGCCGCCATTGATCTCTGCTATGTCGCTTGTGGCCGATTTGGCGGATTCTGGGAACTCCAGCTCAATCCGTGGGACACCGCAGCAGGAAAAGTCATCGTGGAAGAGGCGGGAGGAAAAATCACAAACTACGCAGGAGAACCCTACTCCATCTATGGGAAGACCATCGTAGCCACTAATTCCTTGATTCATTCAGAGATGTTAGGGGTCCTTAAAGAAGTTGGGCCATAAAAACCAGCCATCCTTGTAAATGCGTGGATGCCTGAAATCTAAGGGCCTTAAAAATCCATTTTTATACTGGTTCGGCTAGGAGCCGTTGAATCATTTCTTCGGTTTGCTCGTAGGCCCCTTCGCCAATTCGAGTGTATTGAATTGTTCCTTTTTTATCGATCACATATAATGTCGGCCAATAACGATTATGATATCGTCGCCAATTGCGAAACTCATTATCGATAGGAACGGCATAGGAGATATTGCTCTCCTTCACATAGGCTTTGACTTTATCCACTTCTTTTTCGTGACTGAACTCTGGCGAGTGGACGGCAATCACGACTAATCCATCCTTGGCATATTTCTGATGCCATTTTTTCACGTACGGTTCAATGTTCCGACAATTCCAACAACCGAATGTCCAGAACTCTATCATCACGACTTTGCCGCGAAGCTCTTCCATCTTGAGTGG
>JAQBGS010000051.1:0-5532 GCA_032128535.1 Nitrospirota bacterium | reverse complement strand
CCGTTCCAATTCCACTCAGCCAACAAGTCTTTATTTTCTGGTTGATCTTCCTAGGCCTGGCCTTTAAAGCTCCGGTGTTCCCTTTTCATTCCTGGTTTCCCGATGCCCTCGTACAAGGGCCCATTCCCCATGTCCGTGATGTTTGCAGGAATCAAAATGGGCACCTACGGCTTTCTGCGATTTTCCATGCCCTTACTTCCGGATGCCTCACGAAACGAGACCGTGGTGGCGATCCTCATGACCCTTGGGCTGGCCGCCGTTGTCTATGGGGCCATCGTGGCCATTATTCAGCCTGACTTTAGACGATTACTGGTCTTCAGCAGTATCAGTCACTTGGGGTTTGTGGTCATTGGGTTGTTTGCGTTGAATTTTCAAGGCATCCAGGGCAGCCTGATTACCATGATTAACTTAGGCTTTAGCACGGCTGGATTATTTTTCCTGGCTGGGTTCATGTACGAGCGATTAGGCCATACCGATGTGCGCCAATGCACCGGCCTTGCCAAGAAAATGCCATTGTTGGCCACCTTCCTACTCATTATTGGCATGGCCTCAATTGGATTACCGGGGACAAATGGGTTCATTGGTGAATTCCTTATCTTACTTGGCGTCTTTCAAGCCTGGTGGGTGTATGGAGCCATTGCCGTCTCCGGGGTGATTTTCGCTGCTGCCTATTTCCTGTGGTTTTACGAGCGCGCGATCTTTGGGCCATTAAAAGAAAGTTTGCCAGCGGTGATCCCCGATTTGAATACCCGAGAATGGGCGATTGGTGTCTCCCTGTCGATCATGATCTTTTGGATCGGTTTGTATCCTTCTCCATTTTTACGAATGGTGAATGGATCAGTACAGGCC
Organism: Nitrospirota bacterium; assembly: GCA_032128535.1. Lineage (GTDB taxonomy): Bacteria > Nitrospirota > Nitrospiria > Nitrospirales > UBA8639 > Nitrospira_E. Next base: position 4,683 of record JAQBGS010000051.1, on the reverse strand, counting down.
GTGGTTGATCGGGTACACCCAGGAACGGCCACAGCCCAATATAACGTAGAATCTCTTTCTCCTAACATCATGAAGAACTGATTTTTATGGGTGAATATTCCTTACTTATTGTGCTTTTTGCTCCTTTCCTAGGCGCTATAGCATTGGTCTTCATCCCACGCGGGGAAGAACTTGTAGTGCGCATGACTGCCGCTACGTCGGCCGGTCTTTCGCTATTAGCTTCCTTTTACGTTTTTATGGCCTATGACCCAGCCAAAGGTGGGTTCCAATTTGTCCAACGGTTTACGTGGTCGGAGGAATTGGGTATTGCCTTTTATGTCGGAGTAGATGGCATCGGAGGGCCACTGGTCTTTGCCTCGGCTATTTTGTTGTTCGCCGGGATTTTCGTCTCGTGGCACATCAAAGACCGCACCAAGGAATTTTATATTTTCCTCTTGATCCTCGCGGCCGCGACAATCGGGGTCTTTATGTCCCTGGATCTGTTCTTCCTTTATTTCTTTTACGAAATGTCGGTGCTACCCATGTATTTATTGCTGGGCGTGTGGGGAAGCCATACCAAGGGCTATCTCTCCATGACCGACCCCGAAGGGCTAAAGCTCCGCGATTCAGTCGATTTTATTTTCAATTTCGGCTCGAACAGCAAGGAATATGCGGCCATGAAGCTGACCCTCTTCCTGTCAGCTGGCGCAGTCGTCGCGCTCATGGGCATTTTGCTTATTTACCATCTTTCCGGATTGCATACGTTTGACATTCTGGTCCTTCGGGAACAAGCCAAGTTCTCCGATTCGCTGTCCACTCTTATCTGGATATTGATCTTTTTTGGATTTGCCTCCATCGCCCCAATTTGGCCGTTGCATTCCTGGTCTCCTGTCGGCCATGCCGCTGCTCCCGCCGCCACCAGCATGTTGCATGCTGGCGTCTTAATGAAACTCGGACATTTTTCTATTATTCGTGTGAATTTTGAAATTCTTCCTGAAGCCACGCGTGACCTCATGTGGATTGCGGCCGTCCTCTGTATTGGCTCAATTATTTATGGCGGACTCGTGTCTTACTTTGCCAAGGACACCAAATATGTCATCGGCTACTCCAGCTCTAGCCATATGGGCTATATCTTCCTGGGAATGGCCGCGTTGAGCTACATCAGTCTATCCGGCGCCGTCATTTACATGTTCGCCCATGCCCTGGCGACGAGTATGTTGTTTGCGATGGCCGGCTGGGTGTATGACCAAACCCACTCACGAGATATTCCCTCTTTGGGCGGTCTCGTGGAAAAGATGCCGTTTATTGCCGGCGCCTTTATCGTGGCCTGCATGGCGTCCATCGGTATGCCCGGCACCATCAATTTCATTGCCGAAATCATGATTATCGTGGGCAGTTGGGACAAATATCCATTCCAAGTCGTGGTGGCTGTTTTAGGAATCGTCCTCACCATGGCCTATATGTTCAAAATGATGCGTGGCCTGTTTTACGGGAAAATGGATCCGGAATATGCACATGCCGCTGACGCCAGACATTGGGTAGATCGGATGCCACTCCTTCTGCTGATTGCTTGCAGCATTATCTTAGGCATCTTCCCCGGCCATTTTTACGATGTGGTGCGGTCAACGGTTGAGCCCATGATAGACCGAATCAATCAAGTCGCGCCCTTAGTCACACAGAATACGCAAGGCCTATTTCCATGATTCATACAACCTTAGGGAAAAGAGGAGCTTTAAAGAAAAAGCTCCTCTCACTCCTGACATTTTACTTTTCACTTCTCACGAACCAATGACCTTTAATCTCTCATTATCCGCAGCAGATCTTCTCCTACTGCTTCCAGAGATTTTTCTCACGATCTGGCTGTGCGTCATCCTTGCGCTGGATTTCTCTCTGAAGCGCATTACGCATCAACAACTAGCTCATTTAAGTATCGCCGGATTAGCCATCACAGCCACCATGTTATTCGCCTTTGACCAAAATGGCACAACCGGTGCGCTCTTTAAAAACATGTACGTACTGGATCATCTGGCCATTTTCTTTAAGATCCTCATCGTAGGAGCCACCGCGCTGGTTCTCTTCATTTCCATTGATTATGTGCGCGCATTCCGCTTCTTTAAGGGTGAATATTATTTCATGGTGCTCATGTCGGCGATCGGCATGATGTTCATGGCCTCTTCGAACGATCTGTTGTCCGTCTTTGTCACGTTGGAATTTTCCACGTTTGGCTTTTACGTCTTAGTGGCCTATCTCAGAGATGATCAACGGTCATCAGAGGCCGGCTTGAAATTTTTCATCCTCGGCGTGTTTGCTGCGGGCCTCTTAGCCTATGGCATTAGCTTGGTATATGGAGAGACGGGAACGTTGGTGTTCTCCGAAATGGCTGGCACACCAGGCAGCTATGGTCTAGCTATCGGGTTTATTCTGATCTTTGCGGCTCTGGGATTTAAAATCGGGGCGGTACCGTTTCATGCGTGGATTCCTGATACCTATCAAGGGGCTCCCACACCCGTTACGGCCTTTTTGTCTATTGCCCCGAAAGCGGCAGCCTTGGCCATTCTGCTCAGAATGTTTTTGGTGGCACTAGCTTCATTCAAACCCATGTGGGTGTTGCTCTTTGTCGTGGCCTCGATTTTTTCAATGACCTACGGCAACATCGTGGCCATCGCCCAAAAGAACATTAAACGACTATTGGCCTATTCAGGGATCGCGCAAATCGGGAATATCATGATTGGGTTAGCGGCAGGTACCAAGCAAGGCAGCGACGCGATCATGTTTTACTTGCTGACCTATATGTTTGCAAATTTAGGGGCCTTCGCGGTCGTCATAGCAGTCAGTCAGGTCATTAAGAGCGACGAAATCGAAGACTACAATGGTCTCAATCGACGCTCACCCTTCCTGGCTGCTTCCATGCTGCTTTTTTTATTGTCCTTGGCTGGAGTCCCTCCATTGGCAGGCTTTATTGGGAAGATTTATTTATTCATCGCGGCCATGAACCAAGAGCTCTATACCCTGCTGATTGTCGGACTCATTAATATTGTTATCTCGATGTATTACTACCTGATTGTCGTCAAAAAGATGTATATCAACGAACCCACCGACCCTTCCCCTATCACCACATCCCTACCCATCAAAGTAGCGGTCTTTACTGGCATTGCGGGAACCCTTCTTTTGGGAATTTACCCCGGACCGTTTATCGACTGGGCCGTCAGTGCCACCCTCATGTTCTCCAACATCGCGAGTCCCATCGCATCTCTGCCTGTCCTCCCTGGGGGATGATCGTCGTTCTTTTTGGTCTCACGTGGACCTTCCCAGAGACAACCAAGATTGGAGTTCGCACGAAAAGATTTGCTGCCGGAATGGGGAGAAAATCCTACATTCGCCAGTAGACGAGGGCTTCGAGAGGATTGATGCCTTGCAATTGCCATAAGGCACCCAGCCCGATTGATACTGCCACTAGTACAAAAATAATGAATCCTACAATAATCGATTTTTTTCTGCTACGAGGATAACGACGAGAAATAACATCAAAGTCCTTCTTGGTGGGGAGGGTAGAATCTTGCCAAAGCGGAGATTGTTTACGTAGTGGTTCCGGAACCTCCTTCCCCTTGAACTGATGGGGTGCCAACCCCTGAGATCCTGCCATATTCCTATCTTCGGTGATTGCAGGAGGGACTTGATGACCTACCATCAACTTCTCTTCTTTTTTCTGCACTTTCCTTGTGTAGGATGTCCCACAATGAGGACACAACCAGGTCTCTTCCACCGCATTCCCATTTTTGGAAATGGGTCCTTGTTCCCCCATTAATGCGACCCCACAATGAGGGCACTTTTGGGCTAGATTTGAAACGAGAAAACCACAATCGGGGCAAGGCCCAAGTTTATTAGACTGCGAACCCTTTGAAAGAGCTTGCTTCCCTGGGAATGGAAACGCACATTGAGGACAGGCCAGTGCCTGTGCTGAAACTTCCCTTTGACATTCAGGACATGGTATGAGTGCCATCTTGATGAATTCCGTTCAATGAGTGATTAATGACCTGACAAATCGATTCTCTAGCCAACTCCCTAAGCAAAGTTGGTGCCCCCTAGCAACCCAACAATAACCTCTATAGATTCAATAGTGTTCCTGAAGATCAATTCAAAAGTTTTTTGATACTTGAATACTCTTTCCTACACCTATTTTCTCTAAACTGCTTGGCTATTCTCAAGCATATTTTCCGTTCCTAGCACTGGCTACTTTAGAATGACCCCATCAACTTTTGACCAGATTCTCAATTAATGTAACATTTCCTTATCTTCCAAGACTGGATTCCAGAAGGATAGTTTGACGTTCTTGCCATAATTTGTTTATAGATTGCGGGTTTAGGAAACTATCTGTGGATCAATCCAACATTTGAATGAGGGTGCAATGGCCATGGTAAACGAGCAGGAGAATTCTATTACGCAATCCGTTAGCCAACGCTATGCCAAAGCGGTCACCAATGGCGAACAAATGTGTTGTCCTACCGGATATAACCATGAAGAGTTGGGACGGTTTATCCCCGAGGCGGTCTTGAAAGTCTCCTATGGCTGCGGTACTCCCGTGGGACTTTCCACAGTTCAACCTGGAGAGGTGGTGTTAGATATCGGCTCTGGAGGAGGGATTGATTGTTTTGAGGCCTCACGGAAAGTGGGGGCAACCGGGAAAGTGATCGGCATCGACATGAC
>JAQBGS010000050.1:0-3905 GCA_032128535.1 Nitrospirota bacterium | reverse complement strand
TCCCTTCCTGGAAGGGCCGGTGGAGCCGCGTTGGAATGAAGTGCGAGGGACCGATCACCACTTTCATATCGTGAAAACGATCTTGCGCGGCGAGCACCGACCTCAAGCCATTCTGGTGGCACAGCAAAATGCGCCTGTCCTGAAATCACAACAAGGGATTCAGTCGCAGATTCCCAATGCACTCGCGGTTCGAGTTCAACCTCCGTCGCCACCTACCGCCGCGGAACTCAAAAATTTTACCGCCCTTGAAGTCCCCTATCGACTGTTTCTCTCTCCCAGTGTGATGGCCGGGTGGAGCCATATGGCAAAACCTGTGGTCTTTAATGGCCGAACGGAGTTGTGGCATACGAGGCTAGGCGTCCGGAAGCAAAGTCGAACCGGGGAATGGGGGGTGGACGAGTCTGATACCTGGTATCGCACGATGCGGGCCATCTGGTCGCCGGACTTCAATAAACCTGATCAAGGGGGCCCACAGCGGTTCCCTAAGGATGACCCAGATCAGGACCGGACTCCATTTCGCATGCTGCCGGAAGCACAGCATCGTCATCAACTCGTTCATTTGATGGCCAACGGGACCGGGGAGGGTTTCTCTCCTGGGGAGGCCAAGAATATTGCCACGGGTTGGCAGCAACGCGTGATGAAAATCGACCGGTTCATGTTGAGTTCCCTTGGAGCCTGGATCAAGTCCCGGTATCTTTTTGATCCGGCACCGAATCCTCTGACCGTGATCGAATGGGTTCAACATGCCAACATGGGGCGTGACCAGTTTGTGAAAGTGGTGGAGCAAGGGTTTCTCTTTCCATTCGGTCACAAGGCGGTGTTGGTTCAGATCAGTGAGCGAAAGTTCGAACGAACGAACCAAGGTATTGTCGCTCTACTTCGGTACCGTGAATTTATCGTCGTGCGTGAACCCATCAAGGAATATCCCGGCCCAGGTCAGGAAGACCTGACGTTTTCCGACGGGCGGAATTTTCCCTATCATAGCTTGAAGATTACCAACCTTGTGACTCCCAATCTGGATCCTAAGGAAAATTCTTCCGTCGCCTGGAAGACTCCCCCGCCGGGGAGTACGATCGGTTTTTGGCCAAAAGTCACTGGGGAAGATTACCAATGGCATGTAATTGGAGAAGATTGGGCGGGGCAGACTTCGGAGTTTTCCGTTCCGTTAATTTTTATTACCAGCGATGTGGGATTGAGTTCCGGCATTGGGAACAGGCCTCGCATTTATGATGTTCGAGACGACTATGTAAAGAGTTCGGGGGATCGAAAGACGGCGGACCTTGCGGGGCAAAAGGTCGCATTTGCGCCGAAGAAACCTGGGGGAGATACCGTCCTTGAAACAGCCAGTCTGACCTTTGATGCGGAAATTCCCTGTGGCAATTTTGCGGTTCAAGAAGGATTTTCTCCAGCCTGTTCCAATCAAATTCTCCAGCCGCTCAAGGACGCGGTTCACCCCTTATTTTTCCCATTTGTATCAGAAGCGGAAGTCAGTATTCCGGCTGTGAAGAACCTGGTTGGAACGTCAGCCCCCACACGGGTTCGTTATAGCAACATGTATCGGGTCACAGGATTCAGTGGAACGAATAAGGGCGAATTGTTTTTAGAACTCATCCAACCGGTTGGTCTGCAATTTGGCCAGACGGACAAAGTAGGCGGAGTGGGTGCGCCGAACATGGACATTGTAGGGATCTCCAGAGAATTTGGGCCGATTGGCGGTAGTGCGATTACAAGCCGGGGAGGGAATTCCCAATCTTCAGCTGATAAATTTGCGCAAGGCAATTTTGACCCAACCGAGTTTTTTAAAGATGCGTCGATTTTAGGTGGAATCGATTTGGGACTAATCTTGAAGGGCCTTGGGATGGATAAGGCACCTAAGCTCGTGACGGATCGGTTGCCCGAAGAAATGCGCACCACGTTTACTTTGAATGTGGCGCCGAAAACGCTCGATGTGGGGATTATTGCCTTTAACGCAAAAATGGGAGGAAAGTCGGCGTCTCTGGTTATGACCACGGCCATTACCGTGAAGCTTCCCAACCCGAAAAGTGGAGGAGCTCCGGCTCCTTCCGAACCGGAGTTCAATTCGAGAGGGGAACTGCAAAACTTTGAATTATCGTTTGCCGGGCAGCTCATCCTCAGGTTCCGGAAATTCCTTTTTGTGAAGAATCATGGGAAAAAGATGGATGTGGCCGTGGAGCTGGCAGATGAATCCAAAGGCGATCCAAAGGGCGTCGAGTTTCGTGGGGCCTTAGCGTTCCTGGCCAAACTACAGGAGTTGATTCCCGCCGATGGGTTGAGCGATCCCCCAAGTCTCGAGGTGACATCCACCGGTGTGGCTATAAGCCTCAGCATCGCGATCCCTTCCATTACCGTCGGAGTGCTTAGCCTCACCAACATGAAATTTGGTGCAGGGTTGCGGCTTCCATTTACTGGGGATCCCGTCACCCTACGAATCAATTTCTGCTCCAGAAACGATCCCTTCATGGGGGCGGTCTGGATCTTCGGTCTTACAGGATTCTTTGCGGTGGAGATGAACGGCAAAGATGGATTGGCCCTTGTGGAGGTGCAGATCGAATTCGGTGGCATGTGGGCCATCGACATCGGCGTGGCCAGCGGTTCTATTAAGCTCGTGGCTGGGTTTTATTTTAGATATACGGTGGAGAAAAAAGAGATTTATCTGGAGGGCTATATCAAAGTCCAGGGGTGCATCCAAGTTCTTGGCATCGTCACGATCTCCATTTTAGTGAAACTGACCCTTTCCTATAGTTCCGTTGATGACGTGGTCTGGGGCGAAGCCTTGCTGCAACTGAAAGTGGAAATATTGTTCTTTGAGGTCTCGGTCGAGTGGAAATGCCGAAAGGAATTGTCTGGATCGAGCCATGGGTCTAGTTCGGCGTGGCTGGAGGAGGAAGAGGAGCCGTTGGTTCGTTTGGTCAGTTATGAGGGACAACCCCATCGAACGGCCAGTCGACAAGCTTCTGGGCCTCAAAACTTGGGGACACGTCTCCGTAACCAGGTGCAGCCTCGAAAAATTCGTGAGATGGTGAGTGAGCAGGATTGGAATCAGTACGCCAGTGCTTTTGCGGCCGATGTGGCATAGATTGAACGATTGATTCAGGAACGGAGGAAACAATATGGCTAACGAGCGGATCAAGCCAAAGCCTATCCCTCAACAAGTGAAACCTCAAGTGGCGAGACCACAGGTCACGCCAAAACCCGTCCCTCAACAAGTGAAACCACAAATAGTGAAGCCACAGGCCATACAAGGAGGACCGACGTATGAGGTCTTGGTTACGGCGATTCCGAATGGCATCCAGGATTCTTGGTTAAAATTGTCGTTGGTTCTCTCCCCCCGTCTGAAGGTATCAAGTAATACCACGTTAGCCAAATTTGGTGCCTTGTTTACCAACGATTGGCCAGAGTTTGTTCGGAGCTTAAATTTTCAGGTGTTTGTCGATTCACCTTCAGGGGTCCTCCAACTGCCAACACAAGGTGAGTGGGAATTTGCTCAGCCTCCGAATAATGTACCTCCCTTTTCTTCACAGGCGTGGGCAGGAATTTTCCATGATTCCATCCCCGTATTCGGGCATGGGTTCGATCGGAAAAAACTATCCGACGCAACTCGATTCAAGGTTCACACCTTTCCTGAAAAAGCTCTGTACGAAAGCATCAAGAATAATCTTTATAAACCGACGGCGAGGGAGCCGTTGGATCAACTCCCCACTCGGGATGTTCTTTTTAAGCGATTACAGAGCATGGCAATTGTGGAACAAGATGCGCGGGCCCCTATCGGATTGCGAATGGATATTCAGAATCCTGTGCGAGAATTGGGGCGTGTCCGAGGGTTGTTTCAAATGCCGTCTGGTGGAAAGGGGCCACAAGGGATCATGCCAAAAGGCCTTGACGGT
>JAQBGS010000049.1:0-8447 GCA_032128535.1 Nitrospirota bacterium | reverse complement strand
CGGGGGCAGGAATATAGTCTAAGCAGCCAGTCGGTCTAAACAGCATTGGGTAAGAAGGTGGCTCTTACCGTTCCGAAAAAACCGCCCCATGAACCGAAGGTGTCTTTGACGGCTGAAGCTTCATAGCCACAATGCACCATGCAATCTCGGCATTGCTCATGCCGTCCAGTCCCATAGCGCTCCCATTCGGTCTCTTCCATTAATTCTCGAAAGGTCGGGACATAGCCTTCCTGTAATAAATAACAGGGGCGTTGCCAGCCAAAGATATTGTACGTGGGATTGCCCCAAGGGGTACATTCATAATCCCGCTTGCCCATGAGAAATTCTAAGAACAGAGGGGATTGATTGAACTGCCAATGCCGCTTGCGTTGTGTCAATAATTGGGAAAACAGTGACCGCGTTCGATCACGCTTTAAAAAGCTTTTCTGATCAGGAGCCTTATCATAACTATAGCCGGGTGAAATCATCATGCCTTCGACACCCAACTCCATCATTTCATCAAAGAACCGCCGGACGCGAGCAGGCTCCGCATCATCAAAAAGGGTCGTATTGGTCGTCACCCGAAACCCTTTGGCCAAGGCTGTCCGAATCGCTTTGACCGCCACATCATAGACTCCATCCCGGCACACCGCATGGTCATGCTCTTCTTTGAGACCATCCATGTGAATACTGAAGGTCAGATATTTTGATGGCGTATAGTCTTGGATTTTTCGCTCAAGGAGAATGGCGTTGGTACACAAATAGACATATTTTTTCCGCTGCACCAGTCCTTCAACAATCGCTGGCATTTCTGGATGAATGAGCGGTTCTCCCCCGGGAATGCTGACAATGGGCGCTCCACATTCATCAGCCGCCGCCCAACATTGCTCCGGCGTCAGCCGTCGGTTCAGAATATGATCTGGATATTGGATTTTCCCACAACCTGCGCATTCCAAATTACACCGAAACAAGGGTTCCAGCATCAGGACTAAGGGATAACGCTTGACCCCTCGAACATGTTTCGACAGTGCGTACTGCGACACCGTATACATTTGTGAAATAGGTACGGCCATACTTAATTCACTCCCCTAGACAAGTCAAAATTCCCTCTTTAACGCCTCGAGATTGCCTGTTTCAATACAATGCTGCCTCTGAGGCCAGCCTCTGTTCTGATTATTACCTGTTTCGATTATTGGGTGCTTAACGATGGAGGCGCCGAGCGGGTTCGAACCGCTGAATCGCAGTTTTGCAGACTGCTCCCTTAACCACTTGGGTACGGCGCCTTCGTCATTCATTATAAGGAGTCGTTTTTCTTCTGCACAACTAGAGAGCAACCTATTTCTACTGTCTAAGAAGCAAGGCAACCATTACTTGAGAGGCAACACGGGAATCTCACGCGAGGACGATCTGGGGGAGGCTAAAGACAATTCTTTAAGTGGGAGCATTGATGGAGAAGGTTGAGAAGCCGATCCTCTTGGCCCTTCGGCATCTTGCTCTTTGGCCATGGCTTCGACTTCTTCTATTAACGTGTCCATTAATTCTTCGGAAGGTACCCGTTTGTAGAGTTTGCCCTTTTTAAAGACAATACCCACACCTTGGCCGCCCGCAATGCCAATATCGGCTTCCTTTCCTTCACCAATCCCATTGACCACGCACCCTAATACCGAAACAGTAATGGGATTTTTAATATGTCCCAACCGATGTTCCAATTCATTGGCCATCTTCACCACATCGATTTCGACACGGCCACAAGTCGGACAGGCAATCACATTCACTCCACGATGACGGAGCTCTAGAGATTTCAATATTTCAAAACCGACTTTGACTTCCTCGACTGGGTCGGCGGCTAACGAAACGCGCAACGTGTCGCCGATTCCCTGAGACAATAACCACCCTAATCCTACGGCAGACTTGACGGCACCGGTCGCCGCTGTCCCTGCCTCCGTAATCCCAATATGTATAGGGCAATTCGATTGCTGGGCAAAAAGCCAATAGGCATCAATGGCCATATGGACATCAGATGCTTTCAGCGACACTTTCATGTTCGTAAATCCCACATCTTCCAGGGCATGCACAGCATTGAGTGCCGACTCTGCCAGGGCTTCTGCGGTGGGATATCCATACTTGTCTAACAGCGGCTTTTCAAGGGAGCCCCCATTGACGCCCACTCTCAGAGGAATACCATTGTCATTGACGGCTTTAATGACCTCTTCCGTTTTCCACCAGGGACCAATATTCCCTGGATTGATGCGGACACAATCCACAACCTCAGCCGCCTTTAAAGCTAAACGATGATCAAAGTGAATATCAGCGATAAGTGGGACTGTCATCTGAGCTTTAATTTTTGGAAGGGCATCAACCGCTTCCATATCAGGAACCGCCACTCGAATGAGTTCGCACCCTGCCTCTTCCAAACGATGAATCTGTTCAAGGGTTCCAACAACATCCCTTGGATGAGGGATGGTCATAGATTGGACGGAAATCGGCGCGCCGCCGCCAATTTTGAGGGATCCTACCTGAATTTGACGGGTTTTACGTCGGGTAATATGCATTGGTCAAGACTAACGTATGACAGCTTGCAGCGTCACTCGATCATAGAGGGCTTTGGCTTGATCGTAAATACCATCGGCCGTCAGCCCGTATTTCTCCCGGAGTAAATCTTGGGGGCCTTGCTCAATGTACCAGTCGGGCAAGCCTATAACCTTGGTCGGAAGATCCCAACATTCTTCCTCGGAAAGAAATTCGAGCACCGCCGAGCCAAAACCACCCATTCGGCACCCTTCTTCAACCGTCACCAAACACTTCACCTTCTTGGCCACCTCACGAATGAGATCTTTATCGAGAGGCTTAACAAAGCGCGCATTCATCACCGCCACAGAAATGCCCTCGTCTTCCAACTGGGCTGCCGCTTTCATCGCTTCTGATACCGTCACCCCAATGGCCAGAATCGCCACATCCATCCCTTCAGCCAACAACTCCCCTTGTCCAATTTCTAAAGGAATGGGCTCGGGATCTAAAGGCACCCCTAAGCTGCTCCCTCGTGGGTACCGAACGGCGGTCGGCCCATCATGAACTAATCCTGTCTGCACCATATGCTGTAATTCATTTTCATCTTTCGGTGCCATAATGACCATATTCGGCACATGACGAAGATAGGCAAAGTCAAAGGCCCCATGATGTGTGGTGCCATCTTCCGCCACTAAACCACCCCGATCAATACAGAACATCACGGGAAGATTCTGGGTGGCCACATCATGCACGACTTGATCGTACGCGCGTTGAAGAAACGTCGAATACATACAGATAACCGGCCGCATGTTTTCCGCCGCTAGACCTGCCGCATAGGTCACGGCATGTTGTTCCGCAATACCGACATCGATCAGGCGGCTTGGAAAAGCCTTCTGAAATTCGGACATCCCAGTGCCTTCACACATCGCCGCAGTGATCACAACCACTCGTTTATCAATTCGTGCCTGACGGATCAGTGTGTTCGCAGCAATAGCACTGTAGGATTGATGCCCAGCTTTTTTGATTGGCTGCCCCGTTTTTCCGTCAAAAGGTGAACAGGCATGGAACCACACCGGATTGTTCATAGCTGGTTCGAAACCCAGCCCTTTTTTTGTAATAACATGCAGGAGCGTCGGTCCCTTGAGCTTCAACACATTTCCTAAGGTCGGCAACAAATGTTCGAAGTTATGTCCATCAATCGGGCCAACATACCGAAAGCCCAATTCTTCAAATAACAAACCTGGAAGAAGAAAGCCTTTGGCTAATTCCTCAGCCCGCATTGCCATCCGCTTCACATTCTCACCAATCTGCGGGATCGTGTCTAACAGATGAGAGGTTTCCTCGCGAAACCGGGTATAAAACTCACCTGTAAAAGTGCGATTCAAATACGCCGAGATGGCTCCTACATTTTTGGAAATGGACATCTGATTATCATTCAAGACCACCACAAAGTCCCGCCCCATATCCCCCGCATGCTGTAACCCTTCCAAGGTCATCCCAGAGGTCAACGCCCCATCTCCAAGCACACAGACAACTTTTTGTGATCCATGCATTTGCTCTCGGGCCTCGACAAACCCCACTGCGGCAGAGACCCCTGTTCCGGCATGTCCAGCATTGAAGGTGTCATACACACTTTCTTCTCGCTTACAAAATCCACTCATTCCCCCGAATTGCCGGATGGTGTGAAATTGTTCGCGTCGCCCAGTGAGCAATTTATGCGTATAGGCCTGGTTACTGGTGTCCCATATGATTTTATCCTGGGGAGCATTAAGCAAATAGTGCAAGGCGACGGTCAGTTCTACCACACCAAGGTTTGATGCCAGGTGCCCACCCACTCCCGAAATTACCTCGATAATCAGTTCGCGAATTTCCTGACAAAGTTCGGGAAATTGTTCTTGGGAAAGTTTCTTTAAATCTGTTGGACTTTCAATCCTTTTTAACAAGGACACAAGGAATCCTTTCTGAAAACACTTAGAGCTTTTGTGAGGGAAAAATGGAGAGAGTTTATACGCCTACATACTTAAGCAAAATCTTCCCATAGCCACTATACCGTGTCAAGCATCAGGCTTCTCCAGAATGAAATGAGCCGCAATTCCAACTGAGGTTCGGACAAGATCTAGGTGGATAGTGACCACATGACTATCATTGCGCTGACGATTTTTCCCCACCTTAAGAGTGTGTAGCGGAGACCAAGCCGTCGCCATCTCCATGTTTCGCCATGAGAATACCGGTTTTCGGTGGATGGCAACGACCTTGGCTCTGCTCATTTTCAGGGCATCAGGACGGATACGAGGGCATCACACGCAGGTTCTATCGCTACGGAACGATAATGATGCCTTATGACAAGCTGAATTCAGGACCACGGGCGGAATAGGCGGAGGCCTGCACATCCCGAGTGAGGCACTCGCGCCCAAACGTGATGAGATGATGTGCAACCATCGCGATTTGGAAGACTGATTCGACATTACCCTGGCGCAGCTCTCGCCTAGTCATTTTCCAGAATTCTTTTCGATAATTGCTACAAATCCCGACACGCCAGGCGGTGCGTGAGAAGATTTCGATCGCACGTCGGATATTAGGCCAAGTAAGCTGACCCAAAGGACGAGTTGGTCGCTTGCGGTGTAGATACGTTCTCTTGGCTTGCGCAGCATAGCGCGCGTATATATTTCGTGGTTCGTACGTCTCACGAATCACACGTTTCCAGTTGGCCACCACCTCCTCGTAAGGCTGTAGGTACTCGATGTTCGAATCACGTCCTTCGCCCGAATTCAGACGGTTGGCCTTTTGCAGTCGCTCATAGAGGGGTGTTTGGGGCAAGGCGACGAGCAAATTGGGTGTCACAATGGGAATCTGAGAAGCCTCAATAAAGTCCAAGATCGCGTCCATGGTCTCCGGTGTGTCGGTATCCAGGCCAACAATAATTCCAGCAGCGATTTCGATCCCGTAATTATTGACCGTCTCGACGGCTTCAAGCATAGGCGTGCGGACGTTCTGCTTCTTACTCATGGCTCGCAACGCATCAGGATCCACCGTCTCTATGCCAATAAAAATATTGGTCATAAATGCTTCACGCATAAGCCCTAAAATCTCGGGGTACTCCACAACATTAAACGTGAGTTCGCAGGAGAGCCGAACCGTATAGTCACGGCGCTTCTGCCATTCCACGAGATGTGGCAAAAGGTCACGCGCGCCTCGAGGATTGGCAATGAAATTGTCATCGACGAAGTAGATTGAAGGCGTCCCACCGTCGGCAAGTTCATCCAGCTCAGCAAGAATTTGCTCCGGGGTCTTGAGCCTCGGGTTTCTCCCGTAAAGCGCGGGGATGTCACAGAATTCACAGGTAAAGGGGCAGCCGCTGGAATACTGAACGCACCCGAGCAGGTACTGCCGGACGTTAATCAGGCGATAGGCAGGCGTCGGGAAATCGGTCATGGGAAGTCGGTCCACGGTCCGATAGATGATTTGTTGTTCTGGCCGCGCAGAAGTCTTGTCGATTTGGCGGAACAATTGGAGCGTCGCATCGCCCACTTCTCCGCAATGTAAGAAATCGATGGCTTGATAGTCTTCGGGGGTAGCAGAAACTGAGGGCCCACCTAGCGCGGTGACCTTGCCTGCCAAATGCGCGCGGCGAGCAATATCATGGATTTGCTTGCGTTGGATGTGCATGCCCGATATCAGGACGGCATCAGCCCAGGCAAACTCGCTTTCCAGCACCGGACGGATATTTTCATCAATGAACCGGACTTCCCACTCTTGGGGCACGAGCGCCGCGATAAGGAGGATTCCTTGTGGCGGCATGAAGGCCTTCACAGACCCCATCAGGGGAAAGGCATGGTCAAAGGTACCAAAGGCCTTAGTATAAGCAGGGGAAACACACAATATGCGCCGAACATTCACCGGGCGAAATGTCCGAACGGTAACCGGCGTGACTAAGAACATTGAAGATTCTGACAAAAAGGTCTCTTTCTTATCAGTGGAGGGGAAAGATTCTTGCACACCCTGAAGTCACATGTCAGACTTGGCTAACCGTAGTAACCTTCTGACTTTCCTTCTCCCAAAACTGAATGGTTAGGTCACAGTGTCTTGCACGCTCTCGTTCTCACGATAAAGAAACGCAGGCAAGACCACCAAACAGCCGATCAATGTCAACAAGATACCAAGGCTTAACAATTGTCCCATGCTGGCAATACCCACATGTGGCGTATAGGCCAGATTACTGAAACTTAGCATGGTTGTCACACTGCTGAAGAACACCCCTCGTATGGTCCCAGACCTCAGAAACGCTTCACATTCTGCGGGCCTTCTCCGCATTCGTTCAACAATATGAATACCACTATCCGCACCAAGGCCAAAAATTAAAGGAAGAGCAAGCACATTGGCATAGTTGAACGGCAAGTCAAAGATGACCGTATACCCCACCAGACATATCGCGGCAAGACTCAGGGGGAGAATCACCAGTAGAATATCCCAAAAATTTCGAAGTACGATAGCCAAGATGACGATTATCACCAGCAGAGCGGAGACAAATGCCTGCTTGAACGCCCCGGCCACCTCATTGCCTCCATCCAAATAGATTACGGGTAGGCCCGTCACTTCTGGGGCAATGCTTCGAACTTCGCTAACAAACTGTTCCAACGCACTGATATTCCTTAAGTCCTTTTTAGGATACACTTCCAGACGGTAGGTTCCCTCTTTCCCCACCCATCGTTCAAGCAATTCCTGTGGCAAGTCCTTTTGGGTAATGAGCCCCATCGGCATCGCGGTGGCATACATGTTTATGGGGTCAGTGGGCAAAGACCCCAACAAACTCTTGTCCAGTCGCTCAAGAAGATCATTTTTCGATTCATTATCGATATTGTCGAACCTCGCGACCAGATTTCTTATCGCCTCTCTCAGTTGGACCGCAGAAATCCCATCATGACTCTGCTCTGTCCTTTGAATATGTCCTTCTAGGATAGTCAAAAAAGATTGTATCGCTACTAGAGAAGAATCCTGTCCTGGCGAAGAGGGCTGGGAGTCCGAACCAGATCTTTGAGGGAACATCCCATCCGCGAGCTCTGCGAGTAATATGAACTTTTCGAATTGATGAGTCGGGATGAAATCTTGAATCGTCAAAACCTTAGCAACTGATTCCAGGGCTCCAAGGTTGGATATATAGCCCGCGACCTTGTCCTCAGAAGGCAAAAGAGTGAGGGACCAGGTCGGTCCCTTTTTATCTGCAAGAAGATCATTCATCGTTTGAACTGATTCTACGTTCGGATCTCGCAAATTGTGAGGATTCCAATCAAATGTGGCCTGAGGTAGTAAAAGCACGGAGCCAAGAAAAATAACGACCGTTCCCCACCGAATGGCCTGTCCATGACGGATGGGAAATTGATAGATAGACTTCAAATCCTGCCCAGAAGAAGTGGAACGATAATCTTTTTTCGATAAGGGGAACACCAATAATATAGCTGGCAGCACCGTGAGTGAAACCACGAGTCCGATGAACATACTCGTCCCGGAAATCAAACCCAGCTCCGACATGCCAGTGTAATTTGTTGGAACGAAGGTATAGAAACCAAGCCCAGTGGTCACCGCACACAACATTAACGCAGGGCCAACATCCTGCAGGCTCCTTCTTATTGCCAGAAAAGGCTCATCTCCCAATCCAAGAAGTTCCTGATATCGAAGGCACAGATGGATCGCATAGTCGACCGCAAGCCCGATAAAGAGCACGGCAAATGCTAAGGACAGAATATTGAGTTGCCCAACGGCCACTGTAGCAAAGCCTGCGCTCAACGAGAGCCCCACAAGTAAGGTCAGCAATGTGACCACCATCAGACGCCATGAGTGAAATGCAACTGTCAGAGTCACGCAGACCATGATAAGCGAGAGGATAGCGGCCAGCCCTGCTCGCTGGCTGACGACTTGAAGCTCTTCGTGTGCCAACGCCACTTCCCCTGTGACCCGGACTCGCA
>JAQBGS010000048.1:0-2590 GCA_032128535.1 Nitrospirota bacterium | reverse complement strand
CGGTGAATGATTATTTAGCCAAGCGGGATGCTCAATGGATGGGGCCGCTCTACCATGGCCTAGGTTTGTCCGTTGGCATCATTCAACACGAAGCCTCATTTCTCTTTGACCCCACCTATGATGCACCTGATAAGCGGCTGCAATTTCTTCGTCCCTGTTCGCGTCAAGAAGGGTATGGCGCGGATATTACCTATGGAACCAATAATGAATTCGGCTTTGATTATCTGCGGGATAATTTGGTGGTCACCAATGCGGAACAAGGGGTCCAGCGAGAACCCAATTATGCCATCGTGGATGAAGTGGACAGCATCCTCATTGATGAAGCGCGAACGCCGTTAATTATCTCCGGTCCGACCGAACAAAGCACCGATCTGTATTACCAAATCGATCACATCATTCCCAAGCTGACACGGGAAGAGGATTTTACGATCGAAGAAAAAACCAAAACCGTGTCGTTGACGGATGAGGGCAATGTCAAAGTCGAAAAGTTGCTTGGCGTGGACAATCTTTATGATTTGAAGCACCTGAATTTAGTGCACCATGTCGTCAAAGCGTTGCAGGCCCATGCGTTGTATAAACGGGATGTGGAATATGTGGTGAAGGATGGAGAGGTGGTCATTGTCGACGAGTTTACCGGGCGGATGATGCCTGGTCGTCGCTGGAGTGATGGGCTTCATCAAGCGGTAGAAGCCAAAGAAGGGGTGAAGATCGCGAATGAAAATCAGACCTTGGCCTCGGTGACCTTTCAGAATTATTTTCGGATGTATAAGAAACTCGGTGGCATGACGGGAACCGCCGACACTGAAGCTGCAGAGTTTGCCAAGATCTATAATTTAGAAGTGAATGTGATCCCAACCAATCAATCAATGATTCGCATCGATCATCCCGATGTGGTGTACCGGACGGAAAAAGAAAAGTTCGAGGCTATCGCGGATGATATTAAAGAGCATTATGAAAAAGGCCAGCCGGTGTTGATCGGCACCATTTCCATTGAAAAATCCGAACGGCTGTCGGCTCTGCTCAAGCAACGGGGTGTGAAACATAACGTCCTGAATGCCAAGTTCCACGAGAAAGAAGCCGAAATTATCGCGCAAGCTGGGCAGAAGAGCGCCATCACCATTGCCACGAATATGGCGGGGCGAGGGACGGATATTTTATTAGGTGGCAGTGCCGAAGCCCTCTTTAAACAGCAATTTATCTATAAGGGCGAAGAGCTGAGTGAAGAAGAGCAAGCCAAGGCCTTTGAGACAATCAGAGTGGCATGTGAGGCCGATAAGGTGGAAGTCTTGGCTGCGGGCGGCTTGCATATCGTAGGGACGGAACGTCATGAAAGTCGGCGCATCGATAATCAATTGCGGGGCCGGGCTGGTCGACAAGGAGACCCCGGGTCTTCGCGCTTTTTTCTGTCTCTAGAAGACGATCTCCTGCGAATTTTTGCTTCGGAGCGGGTGTCCAACCTCATGCTGAAATTAGGCATGGAAGAAGGGATTCCCATTGAGCATCGGATGGTCACCAAGTCGATTGAAAATGCTCAGAAGAAAGTCGAAGGGCATAATTTTGAAATTCGCAAACATCTTCTGGAATATGACGATGTCATGAATAAACAACGCGAGGTCATCTATAAACATCGACAAAGCGTTCTCAAGGCCACGGACGTAAGCGAAGAAGTGATGGATATGCTTGACGGAATTGGCGAGGGATTGGTGGAGACCTATTGTCCTGAAGAACAATATTCCGAAGAATGGGATTTTGCCGGATTGGTGGAATCAGTTCACGGGCAATTTGGCATAGAGACCTTCAAGGTCGACGATTTAAAAGAATTGGGCCGCGACGCGCTCAAAGAAGATCTTCCTGCAAAACTCAAGCAAGCCTATCGTGCCAAAGTGCACAGCTTGGTACAGGAACATGGCGCTAGCGAAGAATTAATCCATTATATTGAGCGGACCATTTTGTTACAGATGATCGATCAGCATTGGAAAGATCATTTGTGGGGGATGGATCAATTGAAAGACGGCATTGGCTTGCGCGGGTATGGCCAAAAAGATCCGTTAGCTGAATATAAGCGGGAAGGCTATGACATGTTTGCCGGGATGATGGAGCGTATCAAAGGCGACACCCTGGAGCGTCTTTTTAAATTTCAATTAGTGCGTGGCGAACGTCCTGAAGCCGAAGTGGAAGCACCGCGTCCCCAACAAATGAGCCTAAACCGCGGAGAAGCCGCTGCTCCGAAGCAACCTGTCCACCGCACCGAAGAAAAAGTCGGCCGCAACGATCCCTGTCCCTGTGGCAGCAGTAAAAAATACAAAAAATGCCACGGGGCGTAATGTTTAACCATAAACGCAATTAGCAGACCCGATGGGGATTAGACATTTTCCTCTTCTCATACCAGTCGTCACCCAAGTCCTTCCAAACAAATCGGAATAGTCTAGTCCGACAACCAATCACTTACGCGTTGTCCAAGTGAAATTTAGTATTGCCGGGATTTGTTCCGGCAGGCGAAGTCCTTTTGCCGAACAAAGGGCGGGCTATTCTGGACCCATCAGGCATAGGGGCACACCCTGTAGGGGAACAATATTTGTGGCCACCTCTG
>JAQBGS010000047.1:0-3720 GCA_032128535.1 Nitrospirota bacterium | reverse complement strand
GCCGCATTTTAGGATTTTCCGTGATTTTTACCTTGATGAAACTGTTGCAACGAGATAGTGAGCCACTCAAGGGGCAGGTGCTACGGTATGATCGGGGCATTACGGATCAATTTAATTCGACGGTGACGTATGCGAGCATTGCCTTTGTCTAGCAAGGATATTGAAAAAGCCTACCAGCTTTGTTCTCGCTTCACTCAAAAGCTTAACGTACTAAACTGTACGTTTCGCTTTTTCGCTTGCTGCGGTCGCGCTGGGTAAACTTTTTGAACATCCTTCTCTGCGTCATACCCGCGGAGGCGGGTATCCATCTTTAGCAACCTCAGGATGGATTCCCGATAAAAAATGTCGAGAATGACGGATACCAGAAAAAGAAGAGTTGCTGTTTTCTAATACACTCACTCCTCTCTACTTTCCCTTTTCCCTTTTCACCTTAAGCTATTCCTCGGCTCGCATGGTCATCCTGACCGGATCTAAGGGGTTGTCTCGGTCGTCCCGTGGAGCTGCCACGATCTGATCGACCACATCCATCCCTTTCACAACCTTTCCAAAGACCGAATATCTCCGGTCCAGGCTGCCCTGGTCTTCCACACAAATAAAAAATTGGGAGCCGCTATCGGAGACGTCCCGGGTGGAATCTTCGGAGCGGGGCACTTTGGCCATGGACACGGAACCTCGGCGATGAGGGCGATCGCTGGTTTCTGGCGGAAGACTAAAGCCTGGCCCGCCGGTGCCATGGAGTCTACGGTCGGGGTTCTTGCTCAGGGGATCTCCACCTTGGATGATGAACCCTGGGATAACCCGATGAAACGACAGGCCATCGAAGAATTTCAATCTGATCAGATTCAGAAAGCTTTCGACATGGCGCGGGGCATCGTCCGTAAAAAATCGAAGTTCAATCTCTCCCAATGGTGTGGAGATCACGGCCTTGGGGTTTTTCTTTTGAAATTGAAACGCAGATTGTGACGACATAGGGAAGGCACTGTACCAAGCGTTCGTAAAGGTCATCAACCCTTTGGGACATTTCTCAAGAAATGGAAGAAAAAGAGTTGACAGACAGCAAGAGGCCCGTGGGTGCTGTGGTGTTGGAGTTGCGAAAATAGCCTAGGACATCATGCGCTCAATCAGGATGCAGCTCTCCGCCAGAGGGTTGGAGTCTTTGAAGGAATCTTTGACGGAATGACAGGCCGTGCCGACTGTTTTGGAAGACAGGAGGTCTTGTAGATGTCCTACGATGGTCGGCGAACGAAATGATCGTTGGGAAATGGTCTGCCCCACGCCTAATTGTTCGATGCGAGCCCCGTTATCAAACTGATCAAAGGCAAAAGGCTGAATGAGTTGGGGAACGCCGGCTTGTAGAGCTTGGGCGCACGTGCCAATGCCTCCGTGATGAATGAGGGCGGTGCAATGTGGCAGAAGTTGACTGAGGGGCGCATAGGAAAAGTGGACGACCTGAGAGGGTAGCGACTGAGGAAGTTGTTCAGGATAACGAGTGAGAAAGATCCCGGGTCGATTCAAGACTTGGCAAGCTTTGGCGGCTTCGGCAAAAAAAGAGGTTCCATGTTTATTGGCAGATCCCGGCGTGAAGACCAATGGCCGTGGGTGGACATCTAAAAAACCTTGAATCGTTGTTGATAGATCAGAATCACCGGCGTCGTCGTATAAGGGAAAGTTGGTGAGAACCGTCGATGAAGGCCAATCCGGTTGAGGGGTGGCAAACCATTTCGGAAACAGGCCGAGCACCAAGTGAGGCGAATGTAACCAATGATGGAAAATACGTGAAACCGGCGGGAGTCCCAGTTC
This sequence comes from Nitrospirota bacterium, assembly GCA_032128535.1. Lineage (GTDB taxonomy): Bacteria > Nitrospirota > Nitrospiria > Nitrospirales > UBA8639 > Nitrospira_E. Next base: position 1,920 of record JAQBGS010000047.1, on the reverse strand, counting down.
CCGGCGAAGGCGATTGAGCTTGGGTTTAAGAAGCGGATCGATGAGCAAGTGATCGATAACCTTCCACACGCCTTGCTTCAATTGTACGGGTAGCCAATTCGGGAGAGGCAGGCCGGGCATGCGTGGTGCCTGATAGGCAGAATGAAAGACGCCGGGAGATAAATGGACGGTCACCAGAGGAATCTGATGCGTTTCCTGAACCAGGCGTGCCACGAAACCAAGCGTGGTACTGATGAGTATTGTCTTTCCAGAAACGACATGAGAGCAGAGAAGTTGATAGGCTTCATCCAGGAAGGTTCCCGACATCATCCGTTTCATGATGACGCGCCAGCCTTTGTGCGGATGCCATAAATCTGGATGGTTGGCGACCGCATCGTATTCTTCAGCCGAACCCATGGCGACAAAGTGTAACCCGGCATGTTGTACCAGATTGGCGAAATGGCCATTGGTGAATAAGGTGACAGCGTGACCTCGTGAGCGAAGCGCACGACCCAGGCCAACCAAGGGCAAGACATCTCCGTAACTTCCCACTGCCACAATGAGAATGGTCATAGAAGATCAGGTAAGTCGGTTAATCTTGGTTGGGCAAATCGGCAAACGAAAGATTATTCGTTTGCCAACGTTTGAGCCGGCAAAAGCCCCATGGCATATAGAGTCCAAACGTGATGATGGTCAGCACCATAATCAAAAGCCAGTTCCAAAAAAATCCAAACCCGGTTCCATGAAACGCTAGCTGTCGCTGGTCGATGAAGGTGTGCTCTGAAATCCATCGTTGTTGGGCGGAATACGCCCAGGGGAAAAACAGGCCGAAGGTGATGAGGGTGAGGACCCAAGTCCAAAGAAACAACCATAAACAACTCAATCCTGTTCCGCGAAACTCAAATCGACCTTGATTCATTGTTGCACCTCAGTGAATGGGATTGTAAGAATTAAGGGATGCGTCTTATCAATCGAGGGGCTTTGAGTTGACCTATCTATGGGAGCCATACTAGCGTACCAGATGTACAGAAGATTTGGGATATCCAGCATTTGAGTCATCTTTCGTATCATTCATCCTGATACTAAAAGGAGGAGTCTATGAAAAATGTGGCGGTTATTCTTTCCGGTTGCGGGTTTTTGGATGGAGCCGAAATTACCGAAGCCATTAGCACGCTCATAGCCATTGGGCAACATGGTGGTCAGTATAAAGTGTTTGCGCCAAATAAAGATGTGGCTGAGACTAACCATCTGACACAAAAACCGACAGGGCAACAGCGAAATGCCTTGCAGGAAGCAGCTCGTATAGCGAGAGGCAATATTCAACCCTTAGAAGATTTGAAGGCACAAGATTTCGATGCGCTCGCGTTTCCTGGAGGATTTGGTGCAGCCCTTCATTTGTGTAACTTTGGAGAAAAAGGGAGTGGGGGTGAAATTGATCCGCAGGTGGTCAGGATTCTGAAAGAATTTCATAAAAGTCGCAAGCCGATTGCGGCAATTTGTATTGCGCCGGCGATTATGGCCTTAGCTTTCGGAGACAAGGGCGTCAATGTGACGATTGGTGAGGATGCGGGGACTGCGGCCGAAATTGAAAAGACCGGAGCCAAACACCAAAACTGTGTGGTGGAAAAATTTGTTGTGGATCAGAGCCACAAGATCATCACCACTCCGGCCTATATGTATGGATCAGCCCAACCGCACCAAGTCTTCGCTGGCGTCAGCGGAGCCATTGCGGAACTCATCAAGATGGCGTAGCGGGAAGGGACGTGTCCAGATAAACGTCAACACGCTTGCGCCGGTGCAGACCAGGACAATTTTGAAGAGGAGTCTGACCCCTTAACAAGGATAACGTCATCTCATTCTGAGGGTAGCTACACCGTGACGACGATTTTGCCTTTTTGTTGATTGGAAGCCATGTAGCGGTGGGCTTCGGCAATATCTTCC
>JAQBGS010000046.1:0-5645 GCA_032128535.1 Nitrospirota bacterium | reverse complement strand
CCCAAAGCCTCGTGCGATTTGTGCCTGGTCCGGCACATCCGCATTCGATCGTATACGCAACACGCGAAACGCATCCGCCCACTTTAAGATCGTGGAAAAATACAGATATTTTTCAGAATCCTTGGGATCCATGCGTCCCTGAATGACTTGAATCACTTCGGAATCGACGACCGGAATATCGCCGACATAGACTTTCCCCGTGAAGCCATTCAAAGAAATATACTCTCCCTCCGTCAGTATCAAAGAGCCAAACTGCACTCTCCCATCCGGCAACACATCCACCGCATCGCAACCCGCAATACACACTTTCCCCATCTGCCTGGCGACCACTGCCGCGTGAGATGTCATGCCTCCTTTGGCCGTTAAAAATCCTTCTGCCGCATGCATACCGTGAATATCATCAGGACTGGTTTCATGCCGAACCAAAATGGCGCGTTCGCCTTTGGCCTTCAGCTCCACCGCTCGGTCAGGAGTGAGCGCGATCTGCCCCGCTGCTGCCCCAGGACCAGCTGGCAGTCCTTTGCCGATTGATGGAAATTTTTCCTCTTCACTGCTTTCAAAAATGGGATAGAGATATTGGGAGAGTTGCTCTGGAGCCACACGCTTGACGGCTTCTTTCCGGTCAATGAGGCCCTCTCGGACCATATCCACCGCAATTCGGACGGCCGCAATACCGGTGCGCTTCCCCACTCTGGTCTGCAACATATAGAGTTTGCCTTCTTGAATCGTAAATTCTAGATCCAGCATGTCACGATAATGTTTTTCAAGAATACGCTGGGTCTTGATGAGGTCTTTGTAGGCAGCGGGCAGACTTTCTTGTAACGATCCCACGGGCAAAGGCGTCCGAATTCCGGCGACCACATCTTCTCCTTGGGCATTCAATAAGCATTCGCCAAAAAATGTAGACATGCCGTTTGCTGGATTTCGAGTAAAGGCCACCCCGGTTCCACTCGTATTCCCCATATTCCCAAAAACCATGGACTGCACATTGACCGCCGTCCCCCATTCATCCGGAATGTCGTAGAGCCGCCGGTAGGTCACCGCCCGGTCGCCAAACCAGGAATCAAACACGGCATTAATGGACATTCTCAATTGCTCAAAGGGATCTTGTGGGAAATCACGGCCCGTTTCAGATTTGACCAATTCCAAATATTGCCCAACCAGACCGCCCAACGCTTCTTCCCCTAAATCTGTATCATGGGTGGCCCCTTCAGCGCGTTTGGTCGCCTCTAAGACTTTTTCAAAACCCTCGCGGGACATGCCCATCACCACACTCGCAAACATGGTGATGAAGCGCCGATAGGCATCGACCGCGAACCTGGGGTTATTCGTTTTCTTCGCAAGACCTTGAACAGTCTGTTGGTTCAGGCCGAGATTCAACACCGTGTCCATCATGCCAGGCATGGACGCCCTCGCCCCGGACCGAACAGATACCAATAAGGGATGGTCGAGAGCACCCAAACGCGCTTTCATGGTCTGTTCCACTTTGTGAAGTCCATGAAGCGCTTGATCCCACATGCCAACTGGGTATCGCTTTTTGGAATGGAAATATTCCACACAGGCCTCGGTGGTAAGCGTAAACCCGGAGGGCACGGAAATCTTTAAGTTGGTCATTTCGGCCAACCCCGACCCCTTGCCACCCAGGAGTTCTTTCATATTTCCCGATCCTTCAGCTTTGCCGCCACCGAAGAAATAGACGTATTTTTTCTGCCGCATGTATCGCTCTCCTTTACCCAGCAAGGACCCTTAGATAGAAATGAGAAGAATGAACAATCGACAACGAGAAGGAAATACGAAGCAACCGCCATTGACAAGAAAGAGATGGGCACCAAGACCTCACCAGCGCCATTAAGCCCGACTGGCTAGTCCATTGCCTAAATAGAACCTGTGAATACGTGAGTCGAGTTGGAACGAGGTGTGTTGGTATCACAGCTGGCAAGTAGCCCCGATACTCATGTCGAACGATGGTAAAAAGATTGAAGACGAACGTGATAATTGGCAATTAATCGGCGTTTGATCCATATTCCTGATGCCATGACCACTATCGCAAAAATCATCAGGGCAATCAATCGATAATTTTCAACGGATTGCCCGGAAAAATACAGATTGCCGTCCGCACCCAGGGCCAAAGTCCGGCCAGGAGGCAAAGAATGGGTTTGCCCCGACATATCGGAAAAATCTATCCATTCTGTACAAACTTTGACCAACCCTTCGGCCCCTGCCACCTTTGACCACTGCACCCCGATACAATGCCCATTAGCCGGATCATACAGTTCTGGTTTGGCCAGCGTCGCCTCAAGGTCTATTCCACTCACCCACAACCCTAACAACAGCAGAGCATTACAGCCTACAATCAAACTTATGGTCACTATATGCGTAAAGCGTTGGACTCGTCGAGATTCCTCAGCATTCTCATGAATAGGCCGTTCCATTCTCATCGGGCTTCGGGTCCTTTGCCTTGAGATCACATCCCAACCGTCCCAGTTCCGAGACGCTATCCCACCTCAGCCCCGGTAGTGTGAATGCACGAAAAATCTGCCAGAGTCAGGAAAAGACGGTCTATGGCGGTCAGCAGAGAAAGTCGATTTTCTCGAATGCCGGGATCAGGATCGTTGACCAAGACAGCGGCGAAAAACTCATCGATCGGTGACTTAAAAGCCAGCAGAGCCTCAAGGGCCTCCCCATACTCCTGTTTGGCGGTCGAATTGGTCACGGCTTGTTGAGACTGGGAAAGGACCTGATACAGACGTTGTTCTGAATCATGGCTAAATCGTTCAGGCATCACATCAGTACAATTCCATGCTTCCTTTTCGACAATTCGATGCGCACGCTTAAACCCAATCATCAAGGTTTCAAAGTCCGGTTGACTGGTAATTGCTTGCAAGGCCCGCATCCGCGACACAAGATCGGCTAGATCAGCCGTGTTCTGGGGCCGCACACGAGTCACCGCCTCCATCACATCTTCCCGTAATCCCATCGTGTTCCGACCATAAAACCTAAGGCGGTCAATGATGAACCCGATAATTTCCGTGGCCGTCTTTGGTTCGCCTTGTCCCACACCTTGCTTAGCGAGAATCTGGAGCATATGCCTAAACACCTCGACCAAATTCAGTCGGAGCGAGGTCTCACTCAGAATCCGGACTAACCCATACGCCGCACGCCGTAACCCTAACGGATCTTCCGAGCCGGATGGCGCCATCCCCACAGAGAAAAATGACGCGATGGAATCACACCGATCAGCGCAGGCTACCAACATCCCTGCAAAACTCCCCGGCAATTGATCATCAGGAAATCGCGGGAGATACTGTTCTCCAATGGCTTGGCAGACGTCTTGTACTTCACCATCGTGGCGGGCATATTCCTCACCCATGATACCTTGCAAGGTTGGAAATTCGCCAACCATGCCGGTTGTCAGATCGGCCTTAGATAGCAAGGCCGCACGTTCGCAAACGTCCTTGAGATCATGGCGATCCAGCGTCATCCACCCTGCCAAATCCCGTACACGCTCCACCTTCTGACGCATGGTTCCCAATTTCTTATGAAACATGACGCCATCTAATGCGGTGACTCGCTCATGGAGTGGCCGCTTCTCATCTTCTTGAAAGAAATATTGGGCATCCTTAAGGCGAGCGGAAAGGACACGCTCATTCCCTTTGGTTATTAAGTTGGTATTTCCCCAAGGCGTATTGGTGACGGCAATAAACTTTGGCAACAGCCTGTCGTCTTTCCCGACGAGAGAAAAGAACCCTTGGTGTTCTTTCATCGAAGAAATCAACACTGCTTTGGGCAGCGCTAAAAATTCTTTCTGAAATGTTCCCAAAATGGCATGAGGATATTCGACTCCCCAGACGGCTTCTTCAATCAGCTCATGACGATGAACAGCCTCAACCTGTCCCCTCGCAGCTTTGGTCAACGCAGCAACTTGCTGAAGGATCTCTGCTCGCCGCTCATCGGGATCGACCAACACCCCTAATTTTTTCAGAGTCGCAACATAGTTTGCCGCATTGATCAGTGGAACGCCCAGACCGGTCTTTTTCCCTTTCATGCGATAAAAGCGATGGCCCCACGTGACTCCACCCGAACGGATCCCGGCAAATTCTACTTGTAGAGCCTGATGGCCTAATAACACCACCATCCACCGGATGGGACGCGAAAATTTGGCCTGAGAGGCATTCCAGCGCATGGCTCTGGGAAAGGTCAATTTTGCTAAATAGCTAGGAAGCGTGGTAGCCAGCACCTGTTTGGCGGATTGGCCACGTTCATGTTTTTGGACGGCCAGATACAAACCTTTGGGTGTTTCCTTGATGGTGAGTTGGTCAATCGAGACGCCTTGAGAATTGGCGAATCCTTGCGCGGCTTTGGTGGGGGCGCCCGAAGCATCATAGGCAGCAGACTTCGGGGGGCCAACAATTTCTTGCGTGAGCGATGATTGCTGAGTTTGGACACCATCGACCAATAACGCTAATCGCCTAGCTGTTCCAACTGTTCGTATCTGCTGATAGTCCAACCGGCATTCACTCAAGAGCTGTTGGCCAAGACCCGCCAGATCCTGAAGAGCTTGTGGAAGAACCTTCGTCGGAATTTCTTCCGTGCCAATTTCTAACAAAAAGGGCAAAGACGTCACTGTGGGTTTACGAGAAGAAGAGCCCTGCGCTTTTGTCCGTGGTTTTTGGGGTGGTGCCATGTCAGGTGAAACTGAGACAACCAAAATTTCAGAACGTACCGCTTACCGCTTTTTTCGTATGCTTTTTGCTGCCGTTGACACTTTTTGGGTTAACAACGGAAAGCCCAGGCGTTCCCGTTGATCGTAATAAGCCTGTGCACATTTTCTCGCCAAATTGCGAACACGGCCAATATAGCCAGTCCGTTGAGCCACGCTGATCGCTCCCCTGGCATCTAACACGTTAAAATAGTGAGAGCATTTCATACAGCAATCATAGGCTGGCAGCACTAAGCCTCGCGGGTGCTCCAATAACTGCTGACATTCCTGTTCATAACGATCAAACGAGGTTTGGAGCAAATTGACGTCGGCAGTTTCAAAATTATAGATCGACCATTGCACTTCTGACTCATGATACAGTTCGCCATACCGAACACCCTCGGTCCATAATAAATCATAGACATTATCCACTTCTTGCAAATACATCGCGATCCGCTCGAGTCCATACGTGAGCTCCACTGTCACCGGATTCATTTCCAAGCTCCCCACTTCTTGGAAATACGTGAATTGGGTAATTTCCATACCATCTAAACGCACTTCCCAACCCAAGCCCCAGGCTCCTAACGTCGGAGACTCCCAATCATCTTGTAAAAATTGAATATCGTGTTGATAGGGATCTAACCCTAAATGGGCGAGACTTTGTAGATAAAGATCTTGAGAATCGGCAGGCGCAGGCTTTAACACCACCTGATACTGAAAGTAATGCTGAAGACGATTAGGGTTGTCCCCATACCGCCCATCTGTTGGTCTTCGACAGGGCTCGATATAGGCTGCCCGCCAAGGCTCCGGGCCTATGGCGCGCAAAAAAGTGGCGGGATTAAAGGTTCCCGCACCTTTTTCCGTATCATACGGCTGGGTCAGGATACAGTCGTGAGACTTCCAAAACTGATGGAGGGAAAGAATAATCTCTTGAAAAGTCACAACG
>JAQBGS010000045.1:0-2507 GCA_032128535.1 Nitrospirota bacterium | reverse complement strand
TGAGTAAAGCCCTGAAAGACATCCGAGCCCGGTGAAGCCTCTACGGACTTCCCAATAACAAATAGTAGCCCTATGGTCACCAAAGCAGAAAATAACAGCCGTGCATTCAGCCTATGTGGAACCTTCATATTTACTCCCTTGTCAAGACAATTACCTAGTATATCATCGGACGCAATCGCTTTCGAATCAAACCGTCCCCGTCGCATGGCACCACCATAGGGCAGTGGTACAATATCAACATGATCTCTCAAACCGTCACACTCCAAGGGCATATCATCGATTCACTCATCTTGGCTAAGGTCTTGGACGCCATCGTCATGTTGGGGGGGACATTCACTCTCTCGAAAGTCGCTGTAGGCACCAAGCGGGAAGACCTTTCCCATGCCACGATCCGTATCGAAGCACCCACCCCTGGGTTATTACAGGACATTCTGACCGCCATTCAGCCCCATGGAGCGGTGGTAGAAACCGAGGAAGATTGCTCGGTGATGCCCGCCCCTGCCGATGGAATTTTGCCCGAAGACTTTTACGCCACCTCTCATCTTGCGACCCAAATACGGTGGCAGGGAAACTGGATGAATGTCCCTCAACCCGAAATGGATTTGGCCATCCTTGTGAAGACCTCCCCACTTTCCGCAAACATGATTCCCATGGGGTCGGTCAAAAAAGGCGATCTCGTCGTTACGGGACGAAAAGGGATACGGGTTTTCCCACTGGAACGCCCAGCCGAACGAGATGTCTTCGGCTTTATGGAAGCACTCGTTTCGTCCGAGCGACCCTATCGTCATGTGATAGGGGATGTGGCGAAGCGAATGCAAGCGATCAAAGAACGTCGGACGCACACCCCGTTAACCCCTAAAGTGTTATTGGCAGGAGGGCCAGCGATCGTGCATGCCGGTGGTCGGGAGGCGTTGGCCTGGATCATTCAGGAAGGCTACATTCATGTGTTGTTCTGTGGAAACGCCCTGGCAGCTCATGACATGGAGGCCAACCTCTACGGTACCTCCCTTGGCTACAATTTGGGAGCCGGACGATCTGTTCCCCATGGCCACGAACATCACTTGCGAACCATTAATCGCATCCGCGCTACAGGGAGCATTCAAAAGGCTGTTGAGCAGGGTATCATTACCGAAGGCATCATGGCAGCTTGCGTGGATCAACAGGTACACATGGTCTTAGCAGGGACGATTCGCGACGACGGCCCCTTACCTGAAGTCATCACCGATTCCACCAAGGCGCAAGAGGCCATGCGTAGGGCCATTCCTGGAGTCGAGCTCGCGTTGCTCGTGGCTTCCACTCTCCACGCCGTGGCAACGGGAAATTTGCTGCCGGCGTCGGTGCCAACCGTCTGTGTCGATATCAATCCCGCGGTTCCCACCAAACTGAGTGACCGTGGAAGCTTTCAGGCTGTTGGACTCGTCATGGATTCATCCTCTTTTCTGCGAGAATTGGCCCGGGAACTCGGCTGGAACGGATAACAGGATGCGCCGATCATGAGCCGTGTATTGATGTGCCCTCCAGATTTTTATGGAATCGAATATGAAATTAACCCATGGATGAGAATGTCCAATCAATCAAATGGAGATCGCGCTCGAACCCAATGGCAGGCATTAACCCAGGTCTTGGAAAAAGAGGTGGGAGCCAAACTGGAATTTATGGAACCAGTACCGGGCTTACCCGATTTGGTGTTTACCGCCAATGCGGGTGTCCTCCATGATGGCACGGCCGTTCCCAGTCGATTCCGCCATCCCGAACGCCAGCGCGAGGAACGCCATTTCATTGATTGGTTCACCAAGAAAGGTTACGAGGTCATCAACCTTGATGCCGAAATATTCTTTGAAGGCGCCGGGGATTTATTGGCATTTCCGGAATTCTGGATTGGCGGCTACCGTCAACGTAGCGACATCCGCGCCTATGAACGGTTGTCGACAATTTTTCAGAAAGAAATTCTTCCCGTGGAATTGGTGGATCAACGCTTTTACCACTTGGACACCTGCTTTTGTCCGTTAAGTAGTGGTGAGCTTCTGTACTTTCCTCCCGCGTTTGATACCTACGCCCAAACCGTAATCGCTTCTCGTATTGAGCAGGACAAACGGTTTGCCGTTCCATTTTCAGAAGGCGAACGATTTGCCTGTAATGGGGTGTGTGTCGATCGCCATGTGGTGCTGCCGACCGGATGTCCGGAAACGATGGAATGGTTGGCCCAACAGGGCTACATTCCCCATCCGGTTGAACTGGACGAATTTCTCAAAGCCGGGGGTTCCGCGAAATGCCTCACGCTCGCCCTTGATTAACGTTTTAATAATTTTCCATCAGGCATGCCAAAACTCCCTCGTTTGTAAGCAACGGTTGCGCCCTGCGGGACACGACAAGTCATGGTGCGGGGAGGTAGAATCTTTACTTTCCAAAATATTCATCAGCCTCATCGCACTAACTATGGGCAAAGAAAACTTCTACGATCTCGGCGACCATGATGCCGTTCAGCGCCACATTAAAATTGAACGTGA
>JAQBGS010000044.1:0-2533 GCA_032128535.1 Nitrospirota bacterium | reverse complement strand
CATTAAAAGAAATGGCCGTGGACGTCGCAGAGCAAATTTGTATCACTCGAGACAACGTTCAAGTCGGCGTCGACGGTGTCTTGTATATCAAAGTCTTAGATGCTGAACGAGCCTCCTATGGCATTACCGATTATCGTTTCGCCATATCTCAACTCGCCCAAACGACGCTTCGTAGTGAAATCGGGAAAATTGACCTGGATAAAACCTTTGAAGAACGGTCGACGATCAACATTTCCGTCGTCAATGAATTAGACAAAGCCTCCGCACCTTGGGGTGCCAAAGTCCTTCGGTACGAAATTCGTAATATTAACCCGCCTCAAGACGTGCTGAGCGCCATGGAAAAACAAATGCGGGCCGAACGTGAAAAACGCGCCGTGGTGCTGGGTTCCGAAGGTCAACGGGACGCGGCCATTAACGAAGCCGAAGGGAAAAAGCAGCAGGTCATTAAGGCCTCAGAAGCCAAACGGCAGCAACAGATCAATGAAGCGGAAGGTGAAGCCTCCGCCATTCTGGCCATTGCCACGGCTACCTCCGAAGGGATTCGGAAAGTCGCGGAAGCGATACAAAATCCAGGCGGCTACGAGGCCGTGCAACTCCGCGTGGCCGAACAATATATAGGGGAATTTGGAGAATTGGCCAAAGCCAGCAATACGCTGGTGCTCCCAGCCTCTGTTTCAGACGTGGGCTCGATGATTGCTTTGGCTATGAATGTGATCAATAAAAGCCCTGGAAAGACGCCAACGATATCCTAACGTTCAACCGCCTCTTTTCTAGTTGCCTGCCCGGCGAACTTTCGCGATGATATCCTCTCGATTTGAGCTAGTTCTCCAGTAAGGTTAAGGAGCCGTATCATGAAAAAATACTCTTTCTATCATATGCTCTGGTTGCTGCTATTGCCGAACCTTGCCCAAGCTAGTTCCTACGCGCCCCTCGCAGATTTTTCGGCGGTACGCCAGAATGCACAATGTCAGCTGACAACCTTGCAGGAATCGTTGTTAAAAAATTGGACTCCGCCAGCAAACTTTTTTATGGTGCCCGCCTATCCTCATGCGAAATTGGCCAGTGCGATTCCTAGCGGCACGGCAAACATCAAAGGGAAAAACTATCAAACATTTCCTTCGGCCGTACTATTAAGTCCAGACTCCCCCGAAACGATTATCGCTTTTTACACCAAAACATTAGGGCGAGGTTGGTATAAAATTGAAGATCATGGACTCATCTACATCTATCGAATGCCCCGTCCTGTGGACTCGGGCGAAGCACTCACCCAACACCTGATGAGCCGTCCAGGGTATACACCCCATGTGGCCATTGATACAGACCTGAAGCCTTGCGACCAGGCCCTTCTGGCCGGCGCGAAAACACGGATTACGGTCGTCGCCGCCCCTCGATAACAACGCGCATCTTACCTAGGTCTTTAGGCTATTCGAACCTCTCGAATGGCCAATGGTATTCCGTAAATAGGATCCGTCCGATGGCGGACCACTTTTACCTGCTGACCTTGCTCCCCAAAGGGAACATGCTCTCCGATTTTGGGATTTTTCCCTTGAGCCATCAATTGAAAGGCGACCCCATACAACATGGGTTCGATCGTTCGCTCCGATAACCCAATGGGCTGAAACGTTTCAATCTCATCCAATCCAAATTTTGTGAGTCCTCGGGTATGCCACCACATCCGCATGTGCTGGATCTGTTCCTGCTGTTCGACCTGCACATGATCCTCAATCTGAAACACGGCTAGGTCCCGATCTTTCCAATCCGAAGGATTGAGATAGCCCCCTGTTTCCACATCATACGTGGTCCCCTCCATCAGCAAGGTGAGACCTCTGGCGATTCGAGCAAGATGAACCACCCCATCCTGTCGATCTGCCGGTGACGTTGACGGAGCCATCAGTTGGGCTAGATGACGATGGTCCCAGTGCAAGCGCCCTTGCCACTGCTCGACAATCTGAGCTGAAGGCGCCAATTGCACCTGCGCCTTCCAATTCGTATGCACAGCTTCAAAATGATGATGCCCATTCACCGACAAAAAGCGGATCTGCAACGGTCCGCCGTAGTATTGATCAAACCAGGCAGCCAGATACCCAGGAGGCGGAGGCTCCCCATGCGTCCAGCCAATAAGAAACGCTGGTAACGCCTGACTGGCTGACTTCTTCTTTTTAATTTTTTTCATTCAAAGGAAAGCGCGGATCGACATGACAAAGGTGAATGGCCCGCTTGGAGAAATTCGAAAGACCCAAGTACAAGAACATCCTCGACTCAGGCACAGGCTACCGTTTGGCCTCTTCGGGCGGCCAATCCAATTCTTCTTGCCGCCCACAATAGAAACAGGTGATTCGATAGCGAGCCCGTCGGCGGGGATTGGGCAAGGAGTGAAATTGTACCGGTGCCTGGTCATACGGACAGGCTGGCTCCAGATGTAACAAATGTTCTTCCGTTATTTCCATGAGCGAGCCCTCATCCCACGGCGGGTCCACTTGTAGACACCCGGACATCGTCTGTTCCCAATGGCAAGAACTGCATTGTAAGTGAA
>JAQBGS010000043.1:0-4933 GCA_032128535.1 Nitrospirota bacterium | reverse complement strand
ATCCTCTTTATCCTACTTTCTTACTTTTTCCATTTCACTTCTTACGTCTTACGCTGCCGGTCGAAGTTGTTTGAAGACTTTCCAAGATTTCAGCATTTCCACGGCTTTCAATAATTGCACATCCTCCGGTGGAACTGGTTGAGGCGCATTGGGGTCTTCTGGAGTCGTGGGTGCCTTGGTCTCGGTTTTGGGTGGCTTGGCCGCCGCAGCGGTCGTCGAACTTTTCTCGCCCTTATTCTCTCCTGCTGCTTCCTGCTTAGCGACCTGAATGGCCTTGGGGTCGATGATGATGTCTGGTTGAACTCCAATGGTATGAATGGATTTGCCTTTCGGCGTGTAATATTTTGCCGTTGTTAAGCGCAGGCCTGACCCGTCGGAGAGCGGGAGGATGGTTTGGACGGAACCTTTGCCAAAGCTGGTCGTGCCGATGACGACGGCTTTTCCCCAATCCTGCATGGCGGCCGCCACGATTTCCGAAGCGCTGGCAGATCCATGGTTGATCAGGACAATCATCGGATATTCATAGTTCTTACTGGTCGTACTGGCCCGGTATTCAATCTTCTGTTCATTCCGACCCTGAATAGAGACCACTAAGCGCCCAGCTTCCAGAAATTGTTCGGAGACCCCGACTGCAGCAGTGAGCAATCCGCCAGGATTGTTTCGTAAATCTAAAATCAGGCCTTGAATATTTTTAGCCGTTAATTCTTCCAAGACTTTTGTTAAATCTTCAGCCGAGGCTTCCTGGAATTGACTGAGTCGAGCATAGCCCACATTTCCTTCTAAGAGTTTCGATCGCACACTTTGAATTTTGATGATATCTCGGGTAATGGTGAAGACCAAAGGTTCCTCAAGTCCCTCACGGATGACAGTTAAAATGACCGATGTCCCTCGAGGACCCCGCATATGCTGGACGGCCTCCATCAAGGTTAAATCTTTTGTCGGGGTCTCGTCGACTTTGATAATGGTGTCCCCAGATTGAATGCCAGCGGTAAAAGCCGGAGTATCTTCAATAGGGGCAATGACGGTGAGCCGATTGTCTTTAATGCCAATCTGGATGCCCAGGCCGCCAAATTCCCCCTTGGTTTCCACTTGCATTTCCTTAAACATTTCTGGGGTCATGAAGGACGAATGGGGATCCAGTCCGGCTAGCATGCCTCGCAGGGCGCCTTGCACCAAATCCTTGGTTTTTGTTTCCTCGACATAATGCTTTTTCACTTGAGAGAGAACTTCTGCAAACACCTGTAATTCTTCATACGATTCGCTGGCATGTCCCGTTCGATCTCCTCCTTTCCCGATGAAAATTCCCACAAAGAGAATGGCGGTCAACATGAGACCAGAAATCAGGACAGTCGAAAATCGTTCTTTGGCCATGTGCGTTCCTTCTTTCAGTTAGGCAATTATCGCTTTGCCAGCCATTTAAGCGGATCGATGGGGGTGGTGCCTTTTCGTAATTCAAAATAGAGGACGTCGTCCTCGGTCACTCCTGTTTCACCAGTATGCCCGATCATTTGCCCCATGGTCACGGCATTGCCTTCAGCCACGAGCAATTTAGATGCATGGGCATAGAGGGAGTAGAAGCCATTGGTATGATCCACGATGACGACGAGCCCATAGCCCTTCAGCCAATCCGCATAGACGACGTTCCCTGCGGAGACCGAATGGATGGGACTCCCTTCGCGTGCTTGAATTTCAATACCCTTTTTGGTGACATAGGTGTCAAAGGTGGGATGTTTTTGTCGTCCAAAGAACGAGACTACCTTACCTTTCACCGGCCAAAGAAAAGAGCCAAGAGAGGGTAGTTTGCCGGGTGCCTTCCGTAATTGTGACTGGGCTAATTGAAATCGCTGATCAAGGGCTTTAAGGAGACTGTCGACTTGTTCTGCCGATCGTTTGAGATCTTCCACCGTGCGTTCATGGGTGTCTTTTTCTTTGGAGAGACTGACCAGCACGGTGCGTTTCTTTCGCTTGAGTCCGGAAATTTCCTTAATAGTGCTCTGGGTTTCTCCCTGTAAGGCCAACAAGGTTTCTCGCGCCTGGGCTTGCTGGTCTTTGAGGAGTTGTAGATTGGTGAGATCTTCTTGGAATTGTCGGACAAGAGCATGCTCTCGTTGAGCGATCCAAGAAATATAATCCATGCGATTGGCCGCATCGGCAAATGTTTCCGCAGTAAACAGTGTTTTGAGGTAGCCGCTTCGGCCGTCAATATAGAGGAGACGCAGGCGAGCAGTGACGGCCTCCCGGTGAGTCTGAACGTTACTCTCAAGGTCGCTAATGTTGGTGCTGAGCTTGGCTAATTCCTGATCTTTCTCCCTGATTTCCGCGTCGATGCGGTTCCGTTCCTTCTTTGTGCGATAAAGGCGCTGGTCAAGTTGTTCAATGTTTTTGAGGACCGAACCATGCTGTTGTTCCGCTTTGGTGGCTTTTTCTTTTGATTCGGCGATTTTTTTCTGGAGCTGCTCCAGGCGTTTTCGCTCCTGAGTCATTTCGTTTTCGATGGAAGACGGTCCAGCCCCATATCCGGCCGACACGGTCAACGACAGGCCCAGTGCCGGCAAGCTGAGGATAATCATCAAGAATTTTGGGGATCCCCTCATAACCGAAATCTCATCCATCCATACATGCTGGTGAGCGTACCGATACATCCTAACAAGATTCCCGTGCTAATGAGGAGTATGGAAAGAGAAAAGGGGAAAAATTCGAAGACCGATGAAAAGCCCCCAATCACGCTTAGGGTATGGGTTTTATGTTTGAAAAATTCAAATCCGCCGCGCAGCAATCCTAAGGCCATCGTGCCACCTAGCCCTCCAATCACTGCTCCTTCAATGAGATAGGGGATGCTGATGAAGAGATTGGTGCCGCCAATTAACCGCAAGATTTCAATTTCTTCTTGACGGGTGTAAAAGGCAAGTTGCACCGTGTTGGCGATAATAGTGATCGAAGCCAAAGCGAGGACGCCTCCCACAATCAAAGCCACGATTTCCATATAGGTGATCACGAGAGTCAAGCGTTCAATCCAATCTCGATTATATCGGACTCGTTCCACCTCGGGATTCTGTTGTAAGCGATTGACGAGATTGGAAATGGCATCAGTGGATGGGATGGAGTCAGCTAACTTCAGCACGAGTGAGGCTGGGAACGGACTCGTGCCCAAGCCGTCTAATAAATAGGCTTCATCTGGGAACTGCTTCTTGAAATCCTGTAACGCATCGTTTTTGGAAATGAGTTTGAGGGAATCGATGGTCGGGTCAGCTTGAATGGTTTTTTGCAGACTTTGGAGTTGTTGAGGTTCGATGGCATCTTTGGGATAGACAATGATTTGAATGTTCGTTTGGACTCGTCCGATCAAATTATGGACATTGTAGTACAGCAGTAAAAATGTTCCAAAGCTCGTGAGGGTGAAGGCTGTGGTAATGATACCAATTAGTGTGCTGGCTCGGTGAGTCCGGAGACTCATGAACGCCTCTCGGAAAAAATACCAAAGACGTTTCACGCGTAGGTCCCTTGATCGGAAAGAAGATGTCCACAGTCAAGCCGCACAATCCTACCATTTAATTGTTCCACGACCTGTCGATTATGTGTCGCCATCATCACTGTGGTTCCACGCGCGTTGATGGCTTTGAAGAGTTCCGCAATTTCGGTGGTGAGTTGGGGGTCTAAATTCCCCGTTGGTTCGTCGGCGAGCAAGATGATAGGGCTATTCACAATCGCTCGGGCAATACAGGCGCGCTGTTGTTCTCCGGCGGAGAGCACGCCGGCGTGGGTCGTTTGTTTATGTTCCATCCCCACGGCCCGTAGCGCTTCAATCACTTTTCGCCGAGATTCAGATGCGGATAACCCTCTGATAATCAAGGGGAGGGAGACATTTTCAAAAACAGTCCGATGAGGCAGCAGCTTGAAGTCTTGCAGGACAAACCCCATCGTTCGGCGATGATAGGGAACGTCGGCTCGACGGAGTCTGGCAATATTGCGATTTTGGACGAGAATTTGCCCATCATCCGGGTGTTCAGATCCAAAAATAAGTTTGAGTAACGAGGTTTTGCCCGCCCCACTGGGGCCGGTGAGGAGGACGCATTCGCCTTTTTCGATTCGAAGGGTGATGTCGGATAGCGCCAGGCAGCCTTCATAATATTTCGTGACGTGAAATAACTGAATCATACGATGTACCCGAGTTGGCTGTGTTGGAGTGCCTTTTACAGGTCCTGAGGAGAGATTGACTCTCTGGCTGTTAGCATCCGATCACAAGTCAGAATGAGCCGTTCGCGACCGACCAGGTTAGATATAGACCTGATCCCTAGGCACGTTCTGTTAATTTACCATTGCCAGTCCGAGCTGGGAACCTCAAATGCCTGTTCAATGTGAGATAATTCCGGCGAATGTTGGTCGGCTCCTACCACGAGAATAGCATCAAACCGGCACGGCTTGTTGGTTAACCCATGTTTGGAAAGATAGCACTGCGCCAATTTGATGATCTGCTGTTGTTTGCGGGTAGTAATGGCGTACGGTGCCCCCCCGAAATGGTCCCCCCGTCGGGCTTTGACTTCAATGAACACCAGTGTCCCGTGGTCTTCTGCGATAAGATCCAGTTCGCCCCCGGCGAGGCGCAAATTTCTCTCAAGAATTCGATAGCCTTTTTTTCGTAGCATCTGTTCCGCCAGGTTCTCCGCGGACTGGCCAAACGCTTGAGATGGGGACAGCATGAAGCGGTTCAAGCATCCAGACAAGCCCGAACTGGACCAAAACTTCGCCGATGTCCAGGGCATGGGCCGAATTGGCGTAAACGTTTGAGATGCTCGGGAGTGGGGTACCCCTTATGGAGATGGAATTGATAGTCCGGAAATCGCTCATGATAGCTATCCATAATGCGATCACGAGAAACTTTGGCTAGGATTGAGGCGGCGGCAATCGAGACGGAGAGTTGATCACCCTTGATCAC
>JAQBGS010000042.1:0-6988 GCA_032128535.1 Nitrospirota bacterium | reverse complement strand
CGTCTGCCGTTCCGCCACTTCGGCACGTGCAAACGATTATCGTCTTTTATCGAAAAGCGGTCAAGGTATTGGAGAGTTCATCAATGATGGAATGGTGAAAAGCGTATAGTGGATCAGGAAGATATTCCCCGGAAGCTTGTCTTGCAACTTTCCTGGATGCCTGCTTGCGGTGGACAGGCATGTCTATTATCCCACGGGCGCGGGTTGAACAGGGGAACTGAGTGTGGTTTCCAAGAATTTATGCGGCCAACGCATTTGAGCTGGGTGTTCTCCCTGAACGAGATCGTTGGTATCTCCGCTTAGGATAATGCGCTCACGAATGAGTCCGCTGGCAGCAAGGAGTAATGGGGTGGGGATGCGGGGGGCCTCCTCCACGATCAGAAGATCATAGGGCACTTTTCGAAAGAGGGGATCGGTCATAATACGACCAGGGGTGGTAGCCATGATCCGTTTGTTTTGCGCAAAGGCTTGGCGGTTGGTGCCTTCTCCCGCGCCGAGCATTTCTCGAATTTTTTTGGTGCCGCCAAGGCGTTTGATTTCTTCTTTGAGGACATCGTATTCCGGCCGCAGATCTTTCGGGATTGTGGCTTCAGGAATGAGTTCTTTGATACGGGCTTGAGCCACTTCAACTTCTTGCATGAGTCCATGGATTCTTCCTTCGTAGATCACGCGGTATTCCGCCAACGTCTCCACATTTTTCCCAGCGAACTGCATGCCCATCCGTTTCCAAACCGGTAACGCTTCATAGTCCACCAGAATTTTATCGATGCCCTTCACTTTCCCCTGCCAGTCGCTGAGCTGCGTGAGTAGCCGCCATTCTAGGAGTTTCACTTCATTGAGATCTTTTTGCTTGTCGCGTTTGTAGGCCAAAATGGGCGTGAGCTCCCGAAAGCGATCATATTTTTTGCGTAGGGCGATTTTGTTGGCATTGGATTTGGCATAAAAGTGATACATCTGGGCTTCATAGCCTAGTTCATGAATGGGCATGGTCGCCGCTTCTTTGCTGAGTGGTAGTTCATAGCGACAAAGAATGCTGCGGTGGGGAAGCGCGGCCATCTTTAACGCTCGGGCCACTGCCCCGGTTAACGCATCCACGGTTTCATGATCTGGTGCGACCAGGAGAATGCGTTTATTTTTTCGCACCTGATCGACGATGAGGGTGGTCAGTTTTGTCCATCGCGTTGACCGATCATCCCCCCATAACATCGACAAGACCGTAGTCGGAATATTATCCCGGGTCCGTTGCGCATCCAATCCCGGGGATGGATGAAGCCACGGTACTAACCGTTCGGCGGGGCCAAGTGTAAACGCGTCGGGTTTGGTGGCCATGTCGGAAAGCCGCGCAGCGCCGGTCTCTAAAAAGCCTGAGGTGTCAGGAATAAGGGTGCAATGGTCTAGTGTTTGGCCGACGTGGTCAAAGGTTTGGATGAGGAGTGCGCCATTTAACCAACCAAGAAGATAGCCTTCTGTGGCCTCCATGTCGTTTCCGGGTAAAAGCGTGATCGGGACATCGGCGATAATTTTGCTTCCCGGCAAAACCTCGCAGCTATACAAATGGAGCGACCCTACTTTGCCAAGATGGGAAGCATGGGGAATATCTAAGGGGGCATCTAAGCCCTGGCTCATGGCGACTTCCCGTTCATCAAGAAGTTGAGATGATGATTGTGCGAGAAGTTCGTCGAGTCTCATGTGTTCATCAAGGGAGGGGATTGCCGGCGGTGGTTTCTAGAAGTTCTTTGAGGCAAACTGCTAAACATCCTAGTCCGCCAGTTAAGGGCGTTCGATCTGTCTGACAGCCACGATCATTCGCACATTGAACCAGGCTGGGTAGCTTGGGATCAAGAGGGAGTGGTTCCAGCAGAAAGACGGTGAGATGCCCGGCCTCGTCGGTAGACAGAATTGCCAGACGTTGGCGTTGGTCATCTTCTAAAATAACGGCCTGTGGAGCTGGGGCCACAAAAGGAGAGGCGACCAAGAGGCCGGTTAGGGGAATGGTTTGGACAATGAGGTTCTCAGGTGGGGTCAGTGGACGATTGCTGAATCGAAGATTGAGGTCCGTGAAGGGTTCAGGTCCTAGTGGGTTGCTGGGCATTCCTTCCTCGGCCATGGCTGGAACGGGAGCTATCGCCAAGCACATGACAATCAACGTCCTCCATATGGTTTGTGAAATCATGCTGCGACAAGACGCCTATTTCTACGTGGAAATATTTACCTATTTTATACTCCTGGGTCAGTATACGGTATCTCAGGGGCAACCTGAAAATGGGCAAACGTAAAGATGGCTCGTCTGGCGTTTTCTCAACCCATACTCCCTCGCTATCTATTATATATGCGAAGCAACAGGGCCATTCAATTGACTTTTTCCACCACCGGTCTTAAGATGCTTCCCTTATTCGCTAGGCTAAGGAGAGCTATCTTATGAAGGTGATTTTGCAGGAAAATGTCGAAGGTTTGGGGTATTTGGGCGATGTATTAACCGTCGCAGATGGGTATGGCAGGAATTTTCTGTTGCCGCGTAAAAAAGCCGTGTTGGCAGAAGAGCGGCAAGTTAAATTATTGCAGCATCTGAAGCGGCAAATTGATCAAAAGGCGAAGAAAGAAATCGAAGCCTTGGGGGATATTGGGAAGCAAATGTCCAATGTTTCCTTGACCTTTGAAGTCCAAACCGGGAAAGACGATAAATTGTTTGGCTCGATAACCTCAAAGGATATTGCGGAGCAATTGGCTGCCCAGGGCATGACGGTGGACCGTCGCAAAATTCAATTGCCACACCCTCTAAAAGAATTGGGCACATTTCCTGTTGCCATTAAGTTGCATCGGGAGGTCGTGACAAAAATTCAAGTCACAATCGTGAAACAGGCCGGAGAAGAGGTAGTAGCCGAAGCCCCAGCCTCCGAAAAAGCCCCAGCCGAAGCGACGGAAACCGAATAACTCATGCGTCATTCAGTCGGGACTCTGAAAGCGATTCGCGACACCGATTATGAGGTGTATGCCGCCATTCGCTCTGAAGAAAAACGGCAACGCGAAAATTTGGTTCTGATTGCGTCAGAAAACTATGCCAGCCCTGCCGTCTTGGGTGCCCAAGGTTGTTTAATGACCAATAAATATGCTGAGGGATATCCGGGCAAACGGTATTACGGAGGCTGCCAGTATGTGGATGTGGTAGAAGAGCTGGCCATCGCCCGTGCCAAAGAACTCTTTGGTTGTGAGCACGTCAATGTTCAGCCGCATTCTGGCTCACAAGCCAATATGGCGGCATACCTGGCTGTTCTCAAAGTGGGGGATACGATCATGGGGATGGATCTGGCGCATGGTGGCCATCTCACCCATGGCAGCCGCGTCAATTTTTCGGGAAAAATATTCCAGTCAATGACCTATGGCGTGGATCGTGAGACCGAAGCTATTGATTATGATGCCGTTGAACGGCAGGCGAAGGAAGTTCGACCGAGAATGCTCGTGGTCGGGGCCAGCGCCTATGCCAAGATTCTCGACTTCCCACGCTTCCAAGCCATCGCCAAATCCATTGGCGCGTATTTATTGGTGGATATTGCACATATCGCGGGGTTAGTTGCGACGGGGCTGCATCCCAGCCCCGTACCCTATGCCGATTTTGTGACGACGACGACGCATAAGACTTTACGAGGACCACGCTCGGGCATGATCATGTGCAAGGAAGAACATGCCAAGGCTGTAGATAAAATGATTTTTCCAGGGATTCAGGGTGGGCCGCTGATGCATGTGATCGCGGCGAAGGCTGTGGCGTTTAAGGAAGCCCTCGCTCCTGGGTTCACCACGTATCAAAAACAAGTGTTGGTCAATGCCAAAGTGTTGGCAGAAGGCTTTTTGAAACGTGGCTACCAAGTGGTCTCCGGAGGAACGGAGACTCACCTCTTTCTCTTAAATCTCAATTCAAAAAATGTCACCGGCAAAGAGGCTGAAGCGGCGTTGAATGCGTCGGGCATTGTCGTGAATAAAAATGCCGTGCCCTTTGACGAGAAGCCACCGGCGGTTGCCAGTGGAATTCGAATTGGTACGCCCACGGTCTCCACTCGTGGAATGCGAGAAGCCGAAATGGAGCAAATTGTGGCCTGGGCCGATGACATCATCCAACATGCCCAAGATACAGCGCTTCATAAACGCATTCTACGGGAAGTCAAAAATTTGTGCGCTCGTTTCCCCATCTTTCATCCGTACTAAGTCTTCCTCCACGATTCGCTTCCAACCGAAAGACACGCTTCCGTGAAATGTCCGTTCTGTGACAAACTCGAAGATAAAGTGATCGACTCACGGACCGCACGAGAAGGCGAAGTCATTCGTCGTCGTCGGGAATGTTTAGGCTGTAAACGGCGGTTTACCACGTATGAACGCATTGAAGAAAACCTTCCATTGGTGGTCAAAAAAGATAACCGGCGTGAACCGTTTGACCGAGCCAAAATTTTAGCGGGACTCAAGAAGGCGTGTGAAAAACGGCCAGTGAGTATTGGGGCTTTGGGCGCGGCGACGGATCGGATCGAGAAACGGATTCAGGACTTAGGGGAAACCGAAGTGCCCAGCCGGACGGTAGGGGAAGAGGTCATGCGGGCCTTACAAGAATTAGATCCAGTGGCCTATGTGCGGTTTGCCTCGGTGTACCGTGAATTTAAAGATATCGACCAATTCATGGATACGATTCGCGCGTTGACGCATGAGTCAGGGCGTTCGTAACAAGGGTTTCGGCCAATTGGCCTAAAACGTGGCCTGAGTTTTCGAGCGACATATTCCCTTCTCTTCTGTAAAAGAAGAGGCTCCTTGCTTCCTCCGAAAGGTTCTCCAATCCATTCACTCATTGCGCGTGTGTATTCATGCCAACTCTCAAATCTTCCAAGCCCGCCAAACGCGCTCCAGCTCCTCGAAAACATTCGGCTAGTCGATCCTCGATAGGTGTCACTGCAAGCCGCGTGGCCATCATTGGGGCGGGGCATGGAGGCACCGCCCTCATGGAAATTTTTGCCGAAGACCCTCTGGTGACCGTCGTGGGTGTGGCGGAAATCCGACCCATAACTGGGGGCGTCCGTCTGGCGAAAAAATTGGGTATTCCTGTCCTGCGGCGCTATCAAGATCTTTTGAAAATGAAAGATGTCGATCTCGTGATTGACGTGACTGGCAATCCCGAAGTGGAACAAAAGCTCTTGGACGTCCAAGCGCCGCACTTAGCGCTTGTGGGTGGGGCCAGCGCCAAATTTATGTGGCAACTTATTGAAGCTCGAATACGTGCCTCAGCGGAAATTGAAAGCACGCTGACTCGCTATCAATCGCTCTTTCGCTTGTATGTGAAGGAAGAGGCTGAAGGGGCTGTGGATGAGGAACGAACGCGCATCGCCTGTGAAATTCATGATGGATTAGTGCAAACCTTGGTTGGGGTCAATCTCAAGATGGATCGGGTGCGAGAACTCGTATCCGAAGATCCCAACAAGGGGTTGACCATGATGAATCAAACCAAAGGGGAATTAAAGCATGCGATTCAGGAAGCGCGGGAGGTGGTGTATAATCTTCGTCCGGGGCAATATGATCACATGGCCCTCATCCCGGCCTTGTCGAATTATCTGACGTTGTATGAGCGGGAACATCGGATTGGCACAACCTTTGAGGGAAAAGGAGACGAATCTCAGCTTGATCCTAAAGCCAAAGTGTTTGTCTTTCGGATGGTGCAGGAAGCTTTGAGTAATGTCGTCAAGCATGCCAAAGCGACGAAGGTAAGGGTCAACGTGCATCTCACGAAGGATTTGTTAGAGGCGAAGGTGGCAGATAATGGACAAGGATTTGATGTAGAGAAGGAAAGTCAGAATCCCGAGAAGTGGGATCATTTTGGAGTGAGAAGCATGAAGGAACGCGCCAGGATGCTGGGGGGGGATATCCGGTGGGTCTCAACGCCTCGAACCGGCACAACCGTCGAAATCACCGTTCCGTTGGCCACAAAGGAGAACATCAGATATGCCAGCAAAAACTAAAGTTTTAATAGTCGATGATCATCGTGTGGTGCGTGAAGGACTGTCGGCGATTCTCGAAACAAAGGATGACATTCAAGTTGTCGGAGAAGCCAAAGATGGCGGAGAGGCGGTCGAGCAGACTCGACTCCTCTTGCCGGATGTCATTCTCATGGATGTCAGTATGCCGGGGATGACGGGGATCGAAGCCACTCGCATTATTAAACGCGAGTTCCCGCATATTGGGGTTGTGGCCCTCACTATGTATGAGGAGCAGCAATATATTTTCGACCTCGTGCGGGCTGGAGCGACAGGGTACCTCCTCAAAGATTGCGATTCAGCTCAAATTATTGCCGCGATCCGAACCATTGCGAAAGGCGAGTCGCTTATTCATCCATCTGTCGCCAGTAAAATTTTGGCAGAATTTTCGTTGCTCTCTGAAGGTAAAGGGAAAAAGCGGGGGATTTTGGAACACGATCTCACCGAACGGGAAATTACGGTTTTGCAGTTAGTCGCCGATGGCAAAACCAACAAGGAAATTGCCAATGTGTTAAATCTGAGCGAGAAAACCGTCAAAAATCATGTTCGAAATATTTTTCATAAACTCCATGCGTACGATCGGACACAAGCCGCCATTCTGGCCATTCGCAAAGGCATCATTGAACTCGACCCCGGCAAACGCGATTGATATTTTTTGGCATTTAAAGCCAGAAAGGAAGAGTCTCCTTGGTCGAATCCGACCTTATAAATATTAAATGAAAAAATAGTTAATCTTTAGGGAGACTATTGAGTGGACGATTTGCATGCCGCTGGTGTTTTACCATAGTCGTTTAGCTGTCGATTGAGCCGCCATCCTCACTCCGCTCCTCTCAACTCGACTAATTGGTTCTCAAATGGTGCGCCGCAACAGTTTTTCAATAAGGGCGGCGGTATGCTGGATTTTCTGTGGGCCTATGACGACATGATTGGGTCTTTGAGGTAGTGGCGTATTTTATGAACGTGAATTCAGACGTATTCAATCCAAT
>JAQBGS010000041.1:0-3438 GCA_032128535.1 Nitrospirota bacterium | reverse complement strand
CTGACGTCGATGTCAGCAAGCTATAGTGGACCCCAAAATGATCGCCGATCTCGGCCATCGTGTACGCACCGGATAAATAAGCCAGGGCCATCGCTTCATTTCTACTCTGAGTACATTGTTGATATAAAAAAATAAAGTCTCTGGCAGCGACGATTCGTCATTCGCTCTACACAGGCCCGATGCCTTCACTTGTCTGGCCACTTCCAGTTCTTGATTTCCGGCATATCGTCACCGTATTTGGCTATGTACGTTTTATGATCGATCTTTTTATCGCGGATCGCCTGTTTGGCATAGGCCGCAAGATATCCCAGCTTCGGCACACGATCGATCACATCGGCCACGAGATGGAACCGGTCGAGATCGTTCAGCACAACCATGTCAAAGGGGGTGGTCGTCTTGCCTTCTTCCTTATATCCCCGAACGTGGAGATTCCTGTGATTGGTGCGACGATACGTCAGGCGATGGATTAACCACGGATATCCATGAAAGGCAAAGATGATGGGTTTATCCGTCGTAAAGAGGGTATCGAACTCCTTGTCGGAGAGCCCATGCGGATGCTCGTTTTGCGGTTGAAGCTTCATGAGGTTCACGACATTCACCACACGCACTTTCAGATCGGGAACCTGCTGACGGAGAAGGTCTACCGCGGCTAAGGTTTCCAACGTTGGCACATCACCCGCACAGGCCATCACCACATCAGGTTCTCCGCCTTTGTCGTTACTGGCCCATTCCCAAATGCCGATACCCGCCGTGCAATGCTTGATGGCCGCATCCATGCTGAGATACTGCAATCCCGGTTGTTTGCCAGCCACAATGACATTGACCAGGTTCCGGCTGCGCAGACATTTATCGGTGATGAATAACAAGCTATTGGCATCAGGGGGCAGATAAATACGAATGACCTCGGCTTTCTTGTTGGCCACATGATCGATAAATCCCGGGTCTTGATGAGAGAATCCGTTGTGGTCCTGCCGCCACACATGGGAGGTCAACAGATAGTTAAGAGACGCAATGGGTCTCCGCCAGGGGATCTCACTCCCCGTGACCTTCAACCACTTGGCATGCTGGTTGAACATCGAATCGATAATGTGAATGAACGCCTCATAGCAGGAGAAAAACCCGTGGCGTCCAGTCAGCAAATAGCCTTCCAGCCAACCCTGGCAGGTATGTTCACTCAGCATTTCAAATACGCGGCCGTCCGTAGATAGATTGTCATCCTCCGGAAGAGTCTCGGCCACCCATCGACGCTTCGTCACTTCAAACAAGGCATTTAACCGGTTCGACGCCGTTTCATCCGGTCCAAACACCAGAAAATTCTGATTGCCCATATTCTTTTTCATGACATCTCGAAGAAACTGCCCCATCACTCGGGTGGCCTCGGCCATGACTGTGCCCGGTTGGGGAACATCCACGGCATAATCTTGAAAGGCCGGCATCTTCAACTCTTTCAGAAGAAGCCCGCCATTGGCATGAAGATTGGCACCCATCCGCCTGATTCCCTTGGGAGCCAGCGCAGCCAACTGTGGAAAGAGTTGGCCCTGCGCATCGAAGAGCTCTTCGGGTTGATAACTTTTCAACCAATCTTCCAAGAGCTTGAGATGTTTCTTATTGGTCGCCATATCGGAAAAGGGAACCTGGTGCGATCGCCAGGAATCTTCCGTCTTTTTACCGTCCACTTCTTTGGGACCCGTCCAGCCCTTCGGGGAACGCAAAATAATCATGGGCCAGCGAGGTCGCGTGACATCCCCCGTGCTTCGTGCATGTTGTTGAATGGATTGAATCTCGCTGATCACATCATCTAAAGTTTTGGCCATCAGTCGATGCATCGTTTCGGGATCCGAACCTTCCACAAAAAATGGTTGATAGCCGTATCCCAAAAACAAGTTGTTCAATTCCTCATGACTGATGCGGGCGAGCACGGTTGGATTTGCAATTTTGTACCCATTCAAATGCAGAATGGGCAGAACGGCCCCGTCGGTCACCGGATTCAGGAATTTATTCGAATGCCAAGCTGTCGCAAGGGGTCCGGTTTCCGCCTCACCATCACCTACCACGCAGGCCGCAATTAAATCAGGGTTATCAAATACCGCCCCAAACGCATGGGCAACCGAATACCCGAGTTCTCCACCTTCATGAATCGATCCCGGAGTTTCTGGCGCCACATGGCTCGGAATACCCCCTGGAAACGAAAATTGTTTAAACAGTTTTTTGATCCCTTCCGCATCTTGAGAAATGTTGGGATAGACTTCGCTGTAGGTTCCCTCTAGATAAGTATTCGCCACAAGTCCCGGCCCCCCATGTCCGGGGCCCGCGATGTACAACATGTTCAGATCATGCATGTGAATGAGACGATTCAAATGAACGTAAATAAAATTTAGTCCTGGAGTCGTCCCCCAATGTCCCAACAAACGCCGCTTCACATGCTCAAGTGTGAGCGGTTTCGTTAACAATGGATTATCGAGCAAGTAGATTTGCCCAACTGACAAATAATTTGCCGCACGCCAGTAGGCATCGATATCAGCAAGTTCTTGTTCAGAAATACTCGTCGGCATATTCGTCTCCTATTCAGAATGAGAAAAAATGATGCACATTAAAAAAGCGAATAGGAAGAGGATCTCATTCTATTTAGTCGACAGTTCAAGACAACGAATAGTCTCTTGAGCAATAAGCGTTTCTTCATCTGTCGCCACAACATAGGCTGCAATGGACGACTCATCGCCACTAATCTTTGCAGCATCCCCTGGTCTCAAATTGATGGCTTGCTCATTACGAACGGAGTCTATTTGCAATCCACACCACTCCATGCCAGCGCACACCTGTGCCCGTATCTCAGGTGAATGCTCCCCTATCCCCCCGCCAAACACGATGGCATCCGCGCCATGTAACACTGCCAGATAGGCTCCAAGATACTGTTGTATGCGATAGCAAAACATGTCGATGGCCAATTGTGCCCGTGTATCGTGCTCCTCGTTCGCTGCACGAAGCAAGACTTGCATATCGGAGGATCGTCCCGAAACTCCTAAGAGACCAGATTGTTCATTCAACAGTTTCTCAACCTCTACCACACTCATGGAATGATGCTTCATAAGATGCCAGACCACGGCGGGATCCACATTTCCCGACCGCGTTCCCATCACCAACCCTTCCAATGGGGTGAATCCCATCGAGGTCTCAACGGACTGTCCTTGAGATATTGCTGCCATAGAACAGCCATTGCCTAATTGAAGCGTGATGAGACGTGATTGCTGCAGTGCTTGCCCCGTGAATCGGGCATAGCCACGCGCTAACGACGCATGGGCGATGCCATGAAACCCATATCGTCGAATGCCTGTTTTCTTTACTAACTCCAACGGCAGTGCATAGGTTCGGGCTTGCTCCGGAAGAGTAGCATGAAACGCGGTATCGAACACCGCGACCATTGGCATGGCCTTACCCAAG
>JAQBGS010000040.1:0-3035 GCA_032128535.1 Nitrospirota bacterium | reverse complement strand
CTTTGAAAACCGTCCCATCGGCTAAGGCTAATACGGCAGGCTTCATGTCATGCCCTTTATTGTCTGTGGTCTCATCGTATATTCGAGAACAAGTATTTCAACGGGCATCAGCGAGATGATGAACAAGTATTTTCCGTAATTTCACAATAAATAAGGAAAAAGCCAGCCCGACATTCACCAGATGCAACGCACGGACGATCATATGCACCAGAAAAAATTTCCCGTAGGCCAATTCTTTTTCCTCTTTCGATATGGCTTCAAAGGCGACCTCTTGCAACCCTACGGCCTGAGGCCCCAAGATTCCGAGAATGCCAACTGTGACCACAAGCATTCCACCGAGAAGCCACCACTCCCCTGCCGTGACAGAAAATACGTGAGATGGATCTTGGCCATAGATGCGAGAACGAAGAAAGGCCAGAAGACTGAGAACCACCAATATGCCAAGATTCAGATATCCATAGCCATCAAAGACTCGACGTAAAAACCGTCCAGCCGGTTCCATGCCGAAGGAATTAAACACCGCCGGAATGACCACCGCAATTATCACCATCAAACCACCGATCCAGAGGGTCAAGGCGAACATTTCTACGAAAAACCCTATCGTGGACCAGTTCACACGCTTCTTTCCCATGGGTTAACGACCATCATACACAACCCGACCCTCAACCAGAGTCATTTTGACTTTTCCTTTCACCGACATACCACCAAATGGGGTATTCCGACTTTTGGATTGAAACTGTTCTGGATCAACCACCCATTCTTCGTCAGCATCAAAAATGACAATATCCGCCAGGCTTCCAGGTGTCAGTGATCCCACGGGAAGATGGAAAAGCTGAGCAGGAGCACGGGTCAACTTATCAAGTGCCTGCTCAAGAGACAAGACGCCATCATGCACAAGTTGAAGGGTCAGCGGCAGGGCTGTTTCGAAACCCACGATTCCGAACGGTGCCGTATCAAACTCCAATTGTTTTTCTTGCAGTGCGTGAGGGGCATGATCTGTGGCAATCACATCAATGGTGCCATCAACTAACCCCTGTTGAAGAGCCAGCATATCTTCACTCGTTCGAAGAGGTGGGTTCATTTTCGCATTGGCCTTGTAGCCGCGAACGGCTTCTTCGGTAATAGAGAAATGGTGAGGACAGACTTCCGCACTCACTGGAAGCCCTTGAGCTTTCGCATGACGGACGAGTTCCACAGATCGAGCCGTACTTAAATGCGCCAAATGAACTGTGACCCCGGTCAGAGCGGCAAGGGCCAGATTTCGAGCCACCATGACTTCTTCGGACGCATCAGGAATGCCTGGCATCCCCAATTCTGTAGAGACAACACCCTCATTCATGCAGCCGCCATCGGTCAAATGCAAATCTTCGCAGTGATCTACCACCGGAATGCCAAACGCTTTGGCGTACTCCAACGCACGGCGCATGACTAAACTATTCATGACCGGACGCCCATCATCAGAGATCGCCACACAGCCGGCTTCAACAAGCTCTCCAATATTGGCTAATTCTTCTCCATCCGAATTTTTGGTAATGGCGCCAATAGGAAAGATTCGCGCTTTCCCCGCCTGCTGACCCTTGGTCAACATAAATTGTGTAATGGCTGCATTATCATTGACCGGCTGCGTGTTGGGCATACAGCAGATCGAGGTAAACCCGCCGGCGACGGCTGAGGCCGATCCGGTAGCAATCGTTTCCTTATATTCAAATCCCGGTTCTCGCAGATGACAATGAAGATCGACCAGTCCAGGAGCCACAATCCAACCACTGGCATCAAGAATGGTGAGGGAAGCATCCTGCTTGAGCGAATGTTTGAGTGGATAGCCCACCTCAACAATTTTCCCATTTTGGATGAGGACATCAGCCCGTCCGTTTACATGGCCAGGATCAATGACTGTTCCACCTTGAATACAAACGGTTTGGGTTACGGCTTGATTCGACGTTTCTTCGTTCATAGTTCTCTTTTTCGATAAATGTTACGCGGACCCTGACAATAAATACATCAAGGCCATCCGCACCGATACGCCATTGGAGACTTGATCTAAAATGACTGCAGCAGGGCTATCCGCAACAGAGGGTGAAATTTCAACGCCTCGATTCAATGGCCCCGGGTGCATGACGATCGCGTCAGGTTTGGCCAGCTTGAGCCGTTCCGCAGTCAGACAAAATAATGTGGCATATTCTCGAACACTCGGGAGTAAAGCTCTCCCAAGCCGTTCTCGTTGCAACCGTAGCATCATCACAACATCCGCTCCGATTAATGCCTCTTCAAAACGGAAAAATACCTTCACACCGAGCTGTTCAACATATAAGGGTAACATGGTTGGCGGCGCCACGACCCGTACCTCAGCGCCCAATTTCGTTAAGGCGGCAATATTTGATCGTGCGACACGGCTATGGGCGACATCTCCAACAATCACAACAGTGAGCCCTTCAACCTTTTTCTTCTTCTCCTTAATCGTGTAGACATCTAACAAAGCTTGCGTGGGGTGTTCATGCCACCCATCTCCGGCATTAATCACCGACGATCGAACAAACCGCGCCAAATGCTCAGCCGCACCCGGGGACGAATGCCGTAGGACAATAATATCCGCTTGCATGGATTCGATATTTCGTGCCGTGTCAATGAGAGTTTCCCCTTTCACCACACTACTGGTGGATGGAGAAAAATTAATGACATCCGCACTTAACCGTTTGGCCGCCAATTCAAAGGATGTTCGAGTCCGGGTGCTGGGTTCAAAAAATAAGTTGACGACGGTCTTTCCCCGCAGGGCGGGAACCTTTTTGATATCTCGTCCTCCGACTTCTTTCAACGACTCTGCCGTCGTCAAAATTAGCTCTATTTCTCCCACGGATAAGGTGGTAATCGTGAGCAAATCTTTTCTCTTCAAACCCATAGGTCGTATTACCCAGTATGCCCCGTGATGATAGAGACCCGATCGACCTGTCCTAATTCTTCAAAAAACACCTGAACGTCTTCCTCCGGAGAAGTGGGAATGCTTTTCCCAACATAATTGGCCCGAATAGGCAGCTGCC
>JAQBGS010000039.1:0-7428 GCA_032128535.1 Nitrospirota bacterium | reverse complement strand
TTCGCAAGCTTTTATGGCAGGGAATTCCGAAATGATCATCATGGCCTTTCGCGGAACTGAGCCAACGAATTTGAAGGACTGGATGACTGATTTGCAAATTCGTCGAAAAACTGGTCCCTATGGAAAAGTGCATCGGGGATTTTTAAAAGGCTTTCAGGTGATGTGGCCAGAAATTCGTGCCAAATTAAAGGAATGGCAAACCCAGGCCCAATCTCTGTGGTTGACGGGACATAGTTTAGGTGGTGCGTTAGCCACGTTGGCGATGGCGTCATTGGGGGAGGAAGCTAAGCCGGTCAATGGGCTGTATACCTTTGGTCAGCCCCGTGTCGGAGGGAAGACGTTTGCTCGGAATTTTGATTTAGATTTTAAGGCGCGCATGTTCCGTTTTGTGAATAATAACGATGTGGTGACCCGAGTGCCGACTCGAAAAATAGGCTTTCGTCATGTCGGTCAGGTCTTGATGTTTGATGCCTTCGGGAACCTTCAAGCGGACTTACATTTTTGGAACCAGTTTTTGGATCGAGTCGCGGGGCGAGTGGCCGACCTTGGGAAGCCCGGATCCGATGGGGTGAAGGACCACAGTATGGTCCACTATGTTGAGCATCTTGGGCGAAAAGAGAATCGGAAAAACCTTCTGTAAATCCAGCCTGTCCCTTTCCTCTCTCCTAATCTTTGGCGCTCCTAGGGTGTGTAGAGATTGGGATGGCGGCGGTGTTCCTGCCTCACAGTTTTCCTGGGACACCTTGAAGATCGCCTGGTAATCCTCACCGAGGAAAGAAATTTCTTTCTCTACTAAAGTTCTCTTCCCACTAACCGACACTATTCTATACAGACTGATGAGAGGATGGGCGGTGGCGCATCCTTTGCTAACCCTTAGGTGTCTTTTGATCACCTCAAGCGATTAGAAACCATGAGGAAAATGGGAACGGCTATGAAAACACATTTAATCTTGATCGGTACGGTGGCGGTGTTGGGCGCATCTTTTTTGAGCACAAGTTATGCGGCACCTCCTTCTGAGTACCTCCATTTCACGCGTCATCGCGATTCCAATGGCAATTTGCTTATGGGGCCGACGCAGCATCAGGCTGAGCCATCTGTCATGCAGAAAACGATGATGCCATCACAGCCAAAGACCTTTCAGCGACGGAGCACCGATTGGGGTATGAGCGTCCATGAGGTGAAAGAGAACGAACCGATCCAATCCTCATGGGAATTGCAGTCACCGGTCTTGGCAGAGCTGGAACAGCGTGTGGCCTACCACACCCAAATCGAAGGGGTAGAGGCGGCGTTAACCTATACGTTTTATCAAGATCATTTAGGCCAAGCTAAATATGTATTTGAGCCTCAGCATGAGGATGCGGTGGACTACGTGCAAGATTTTCACACCCTGAAAGGTTGGATTAGCCAAAGCTATGGTGTGCCGACTTCTGCTCAAGAAATTTGGCTTGATACGTTGTATCAATATGACAAGAGTTTATGGGGCCAAGCCATTAAGCGTGGGCATTTGGTAATGGTCGCAGAGTGGAGAAATCCTGGGACGGAGATTGTTCTTGTGTTGGATGGTGGCGATGACACGGTTGGCTTAGTCGCTGATTTTGCCAGTACCACTTATGTGGTGCCGGTGTCCTTTGATTCGGAGAATTCAGAGCAGAATATTGAAAAAGTCATGGAAGAAACAACCATTCAAGAAGCGCTTCCTATAGAACCGGCAACTGACGCGCTAGTCGAAGATTTGTCCGTCCAAGAAATGCCTGTGGAATCCGGGGATAGTGGCGAATTCCATCCTGAAGCCGAAGTGGCTTCTCAGTCGCCCGTCAATGACATACAGGAATTACAAGAAATTGAACACATGCTCAACCAAGAATTTCCCGTAATCGAACCAGTGGAGCCTGCGACCGAAGGCAGTCCGGTGGACAGTAGCATGATTGAACCTGTGATTGAGGAAACAACCATGGAAGCTGACCCCGCCGCACAAGCATCGGTCAGTAGCAAACCCGTGATTGAGGAAGCAACCATGGAAGCGGTCCCTGACACGCAAACGTCGGTCAGTATTGAAGACATGGCGCATGAGGCCATGGACGAAAAGGTAATTGAGCAAATGATGGAAACCGAATCCGAATTAACACCGCAACACCTCTAATTCTTGTGAGTAACATGATGTAGATTGTGTGAGACGATAGCACCTGTCTTCATCTCATCTTTTTGCTAGGGGAGTGGAAACATTCTCCTAGCATTGTCTTTTCCGGCCGATCGTTTGTACCTACCCGACAAGTAGACCTGCATGCTCCCCTTGATCTCCATAGCACTATGGCAACAGACGAATTTCCTTTGTGCCTGTTTCGATCCTTTAGAGCCTTTTCCCCCTATCAATACCAATAGGGGTAGTATCCATAATAACGGCCCGGTGGGCCCCAAAACGGATAAGCATAGGGATATGGTCCCCAATAGGGATAGGGTTGGCCATAGCGAGAGTAGTCGGCAGGGTCAGGCCACGTTTGGAGCTGTTTGATGGTGAGGGTGGGATAGGTATAGTCCATCTCATCTAATTTTTGAGTGACAGATCCAGACAGTTCTCCAACAAGGGTGATCCGGGTTCCGGCAGGCACCGTGGCCGGGTCTAAAAACGTCTGCTGGTACGCAATAAACCGACCCTGAGAATGGGTCAATTCTGTTGAGGGTTCGCGTTCTTGGATAAGCGGTAAGTGAAGGATGATAAGTTCCGTAGAATCTATAAGCCGTTTCGCTGAAAGGATTTGTCCCCCGAGTATGACCAGTTTGCCCTTATGCTCTTCTGGAAACGCTTTAATTTGTGGAAAGGACAGGGAGTCCTTGAGTTGGTTGGCCAGGTCGGGTGAAAGCATGTCCTTGTATGGCTGAACACAGCCAGACACAAGGGCAAGGACGCCACATGCCACCGCCACCTTGAAGTAGAAATGCTTTGGTGGCTTGCGAACGGTGAAAACACGAATCATCGGGAGACCTCATAAATCGAGAGAAGGCGGGGTTAGGGTTGTTTCTTGTGGGTAGAAAAGGTGATTTCCGTGGCGACCCAATCGCGATCCTGAGGCACTCCCTGTTTTGTGACTTCAGCCACCAAGCGATCACCGACTTGTGGGCGAGCATCTTTTTCATGAATCCCATTGTGCTGGAAAATGGTCTGAGGTTGAAACGCCAAAGAGAGAGATTCCCCTTTGGGCGTTTTCACGATGACATGATCGGTTTCCATCGCGGTTACGGTGCCCATCACATGGCCTGCGTCTCCATGGCTCCAGGCAAATGTGGGAAAAATCAGGACAAAGGCGATAATCAGAAAGTGACGAACGGTTATCATTTTTACGCTCCTTGAATCATGGGATTAATGATGATGGGGAGTGGTGGGTTCCACGTCTTCACCCGATAAAAACCGATCAATCATCTCTTGCTGTTCTCGTTCGGCTCGGGTCAGGGGGTTATCTTTTTTCATTTCAGCGATTTCTTCAGGCGTAATATTGGGTAAATGCCGAATGAACAATACAAGCTTCCAGCTTTCTTGATCTTCTTCGGGAGGCCCCTTGCCCCAGGCAGGCATGCCGGTAAAGCGGATGCCCGAATGAATGACATAAAAGAGTTCCCCGTCTTGCATAGACTGAATGGCTGGGTCTCGAAGGTCAGGAACTGGCGGATAAAAATTTGGCCCCATGTGCGTTTTCCCGCTTCCATCGTTGGCATGGCAGGTCGCGCAATGGTCAGCAAAATGATGGCGCGCTTCCGCTAAGATCTCAGGAGTAAAACGAATAGGATTAGACATTTTGAGAAAATGACTTGGCGTGGCCATGTGGCGGATGAACCGGGCAATTTTGATTTCCCATTCGGGCGGAGTGGCCTTGGCGGTGAAGGTGCCAGGCAGAAACCACAGGGCAGCCAGAATCCCGCCAATGAGGAAGAGTACACACAAAAAGAACAGCCATTTAATTCGTCGTAGCATGGGATACCTCTATGAATCAGTGTACCTGGTCGGTGATTTTCGTTACAAGTCTGACCTAGTCATAGGAATCACATGGTTGCAGGACATTTGCCAATGCAAGACAATTGTTATGAAGGGTGAAGGAAATGACGAGTTGGTGGAAGTGAATATGTCACGTTGCCGGTTTCTAAGGAGTGATCGCGATGAATGAGCCATCGGCCACATGGGTTGAGGGGTTGAAGAACCCCAAAAGTTATCCCCATCCGGTTAATCAGGTGAGAGTGGTCGAAACTCATATTTCTTGGGTGGTATTAACCGGATCATACGCCTATAAAATCAAAAAGCCGGTGAAATATTCGTTTGTTGATTTTTCAACCTTAGACAAGCGGCGGTGGTTTTGTGAGGAAGAAGTGCGACTGAATCGCCGGCTAGCGCCTGAGGTGTACCTGGGTATCGTTCCGATTACAGGTTCCCCCGCTCACCCGCACATTGAGGGTCAGGGGGCTCCGTTTGAATTTGCCGTCAAAATGAAACAGTTTTCTGCCGAGCAAGAGATTTACGACATTCTAGCCAGCGGAGAAAAGGCTGAAGCCTGTATTTCACAATTGGCTGATAGAATTGCAACATTTCATGCACAAATTGAAAAGACTGAAGAGCACTCACTTTTTGGAAATTCAGATCTGATTTGGCAACCGATGAAAGAATGTCTGCATGAAATCCCTCTCCATCTTCTCACATCACATACGCAAGGATTTTTGACGCACATAGAGCGATGGGTTCAGACGGAATGGCAAAAATTATTCGATATGTTCCTTCGCCGTAAGCAGGGCGGTTTTATTCGAGAATGTCATGGGGACCTGCATCTCGGAAATATCGCGTTGTTTAATGGAAAGGTATGCGTGTTTGACGCCTTGGAATTTGAGCCACGTCTTCGCTGGATTGATGTCATGAGTGAAGTCGCGTTTCTGGTGATGGATCTCGAAAAACATGGGCATCAGGACCTGGCCTTTGTATTCTTGAATCAATACCTGGAAGTGACGGGAGACTACGAAGGGCTGAGAGTCTTTCGGTTGTATCAAGTCTATCGGGCGTTAGTGCGAGCAAAAGTGGCAGGATTACGGTTGGCCCAGTTGGCCGAAAACGCCGCAGAAGAAGAAAAGGCCAAACGCGAATTGACTGGATACCTGGAACTCGCGCATCGTTTTATGGCTCGAACCACTCCAGCACTCATTCTCATGCATGGGGTTTCGGGAACCGGCAAAACGACCGTGTCCACAGAAATAATCAAAGCCATTTATGCGATACGCATACGATCCGATGTGGAACGAAAGCGGCTGTTTGGAGAAAGCTTGCAGTCCAAGGAAAAAGTTCCTTTAGGAGCCGGACTCTACCATTCAGACATGACAGCGCGAACCTACGGCCAATTGCGGGATTTGGCACAAACCCTACTGAAGGCGGGGTTCTCTGTGGTCGTTGATGCCACATTTCTTCAACATCAGCAACGGGAGCTATTCAGACGGTTAGCAGAAGAGCTTGGATGCAAGTGGATCATCGTGGATGTGTTCACTCCCGAGGCGGTTCTGGCAGAAAGGATAGAACAGCGCTCTCAAGAAGGTTGTGATGCGTCGGATGCGACTATCGATGTCATGAAACGTCAACAAGAAACTGAAGAAACTTTTTCACAGGAAGAAGAGCCGCATGTGATCAAGGTGGATTCGACCGACCCACAGGCGATTATTTCTGCCATGAAAAACTTCAAGGAAAAATTTGAGGTTTGAGTTGAGAGAAATGTGGAAGATTTCGTGTCTAAAAGCCATTGCTCGTGTTTAATGGAATGGCTGTGCGTATGATGTAGTGAGAGAAGCGATTCGAAAATTCCTACTTCATTAAATCTTGAATCCGTTTGTCGGTACCTCCTAAGTTCAAATAATTCTGGTAGTGGTGTTTGGCTTTTGGGAGGTTTTGTTTGTGAAATTCATAAAAGGCTCCCATATTGAATTGTCCTTCCACAGAATTCGGTTGTAGGGCCAATCCTTTCTGATACGCCTCCTCTGCTTGGTCAAATTGTTTTTCTATGACCAATAGCACACCCAAATTCACATAGGCCTCAGCGTCGGTGGGTTTGAGTTGCGTAACTCCCTGAAAATGTTCAATGGCTTGTTGTGGCTGGTTGTGCTGTTGATACAGGAATCCCAAATTGTAATGGGCTTCTGCATGGTTTGGATCGTTTTGTAAGACGTGTGTGTAAGCTTCAATGGCTTGCTCGAATTGCTGGTTTTGTTCGGAAAGTCGCCCTAAAAGATACCAGCCTTCAGCATGTTGGGAATCGTGTGAGGTGAGGCGGGTGAGGAGATCGTGGGCACGATCGTTTTGCTTCCGTTGCATTAGATGATACGCCAGATGAAACAGTGCCTCCGAAGCTAAGGGTTCTTGTTTGAGAACCGTTTCATATTCTTGAATGGCCTTGTCCGTTTCACCTCTTTGATCAAAACATTTTGCCAATGTCAGTCGAGCTTCCCAAAACCCAGGGTAAAGGGTGAGGGCCTGTTGTAGCACCTGTTGGGCCTCTTCCATCTTTTCTTGCTTCAACAACAATAACCCTAAATCATAATGGGCTTGGACAAAGTTGGGATTTAGTTGAACGGCCTGCTTGAGTGCCCGGATGGCCAGGTTGGCGTCCTGTGTGCGCTGATACTGCACAATTCCCAGAAGATGATAGGCAACGGCGTAGGATGGGAATTCCGTGATGGCCTGTTGAAGCAGTGATTCAGCTTGTGAGAAATCTTGGATTTGGATGGCGGAAATGGCTTGTTGGTAGAGATCCCCGGCTGGGTGACTCAAGGCGGGCATTGGCCAAAAACTGAGAAGGACCATGATGGAGAGATAGACCTTGTATGGAATGGGACCGCTCGGCATTGAATCATCCTGGTGCCGTCATGAATCTGATGAAGGTTGCGTGGCGATGCTCATACTAGTGATGCCACTGAGTCGAATGAGATCCATCACTTTTATCACCTGCCCATGCGGGACCTGTTCGTCGGCATTGATTAATAAAGATGGCTTTGAAGAGGTTTGGCGAAGATTTGCCAGTCGTTTTTCGAGGACCTGTAGGGTGATGGCTTCTTTGTTGTAATAGAGGGTGCCTTCCCGAGTCAGCGTAAGCGACACATGCTCGTCGAGAGAATCGGTTGACGATTCGGCCGTGGGCAGTGAGACGGGCATGCCATGCTGAATGGTCATGGACAGGGTGGCGATCATGAAAAACACCAGCAGGAAAAACATGGTGTCAATCATGGGAATGATTTCGATGCGGGGTTTCTTTTTGGCGGCGGCTGGCAGTCTCATGGTTTGTTGGGTTTGATCACGCGTTGGAGGGCGGCCTCGGTTTTTGTGGCATAATGTTCGATTTTTTCGGTTTCTTGTTCCATGCGTGCCAAGAAAAAGTTGTAGGGGATCAGTGCAGCCACTGCAACAAAAATCCCGGC
>JAQBGS010000038.1:0-7681 GCA_032128535.1 Nitrospirota bacterium | reverse complement strand
TTCAGCGGTCATTTATGGCCATTCCCATCGTCCCTTGGCTGAAACAAAAAATGGGGTTCTCTATCTCAACCCAGGAAGTGCTGGCCCTCGTCGATTCTCTTTACCCATTGCCGTCGCCAAGCTTCACACCACCAGAACGGGTCTTGTTCCGGAAATAATTGAGTTTGAACAATGATAGGGCACTTCAAAGGTGGAGAACTGAAAACCTTCCTTCAGGCAACAATCCTGATGGAATTTTCACATGAGGAGAGAAGTATCGATCAGGAAGGGGAGCTGCTTAAGTTTCCAGGTAGAGACGGAGGGTGTTTTCCTGCCCTAGGGTGACATGGCCGGTTTTGCATTCTCCACTGAGAGAACATGTTCGTTTAATGGCCAGGACGACGGCCGGGCTTTCGTCGGATCGGTAAATGACATCTTCTATACGAATTTCCACGGCCTTTCCTTGATCTTCCTTGTCTAAATACTCAGCATCATTCATGAACAACCCCTGGTTAATGAATAGGAAAGAGTCAGCCTCTAGGCATGAGAATAACCAAGAATTGTGCCATTTAATCTATCATGGTATTCCGCTGAAACCCCTCATAAACTGCGTATTTAGATCTTGGGGGAATGAAAAGGAAAGGGCACTCGGCAAGGTCTACCGGTTTCCCGGGAAAAAATGGATGGTGAAGGTTGGGTGAGGTGAAATGACCGTCCTAAGACTGACCGGATGAAGCTTGAGTGGCTTTTTGTCCCGTGAACAGCGCAGGGAAATCCGGCAGGGCAGGGAGAAGAATTGGCAAAAGAGAGATTAATGTAATAAATGAATTTTTAAATTCGTGCTGGGTAAAAAAGAAAAAGAGAAGGATTGTTCCAAAAATAAAAAGAAACGGCCATTTCAATTGCCCCCAGGTATCCTGATTCGCCTGCTTCTCCCATTTTGATAAGTGGAAATTTGTGCCTAGCTGCAAGATGCATTGCCGAAAACTGGCATTCATTAATTGAAGGTCCGGGGTGAGTCGAATAAGGCCTTTTTGAGATAACGAGGTGAGGTCGGGATGATCGGCATGTACATATCCATCAACCGCAATATGATACAGCGCGAATTTTTCGGATAGAGAACATGCTTGCCAAAGGGCTTGATAATAGGGCCAGGCAAGGTGGAGAAATTGTTCTGTCATCTGCCCGGGAGTCCAGGTCGCCCATTCTTGATAGGTCCGTATCCATCTTCCTATCCGTTCAAGGTGAATGGTGGGAAGAGATTCTTGAATCAGGCAGTGTTTGACAGGAAGAATGGATCCTGTTCCTCCTTGAGGTTCTTTTTGAGGGTGGAGCCATTCCTGAAGCAAGGCTTCCATTCGGCTTGGTGTAAAGTGGATGAATCCAAATGATCCCAGTAGATCAATCCAATACGCCTGACTGGGGTCTGGGGAAAGCTCATCCTGGCCGTGCCACTGAGATCTCGTCCATTCCAAAGGATCTTTTGTCGAAAGAATACAGATCTTCAGATCACGGGCCAGCAGCCGCTCAACAAGCACACCTTTTTCTGTTCGGTGAGGGATGTCCTCCCATTGATATTCAAAATGGTCTAGGATCACAGCCCTCGTATGCGTGGATAAGGAACTGATCAGGGCCTCCACCCAGCGTTCGTTCCCATAGCTCGCCTGAATATCCAAAGTCTGACAATCAGAACCAAGAGCATGCGTCAGCTGGCTCTTACCTGAACCGGCCGGGCCCAACACGAGCAGATGGCGTAATGACGATGTAGCTAGGGAATCGGGAGCGACGCCTTTTTCATGACTTCGCAGAAAGAAGGAGGGGAAGACATATATTTTCCTGATCATGTAGCGAAGGAGCATATAGCCAATGATCATCAGGATGCCGCTGAATAAAACAATAGCGGGCAGCCTGGCGGAAAGGTTCCAGGGAAAGAGAGGGGTCCAAAGGGAAAGATGGAGAGGCCCAAACTCTGGTGTATTCTCTGTCCCTTGAGGGAAATCTTGAAGACGAAGGACGATACGTTGATTTCCATGAGCAATGCTCTGGGTCCACTGAGCGGTAGTATCGGAAGAAGGCGGATGAAGAAATCCCCAACTCTCTTTATTCATGGGATTTTGCAAAGAACTTTTTCGGATGAGTTGATGTAATCGGGTCAACCCTGATGCTCTGATCACCTCCTCGGGATTCCATGTTTTCGAATCAAAGGATAGGCATGTCGACAAGGGAAATGCCAAAAAAAGGCTTTGCAATGTCTGTTGGAGTTCGGGCGCCCTCTCGCTTTGGCCTTTCAGCGAGCATGCCAACGATTCCATCATGGGTGGCGATTCCCCTCCGGTCGGACAGCCGACAATCAGACATCTGGTTGGAGTCGTGAGGAATTGAAGGTCTTGTTGAGTCTCCCCAGAACCTTTGGCCAACCAGGGACCGTGTGTACGTTGAACGAGTGTTTGGGCAAATCCCCAGAGATGATGTTGGGCAAACAATCTCATTTCTTGATCATGGGCAACTTTAAAGAACAGCACGGCTGGAAACACACCCAGGAGAAGAAAGCTGGTGAAGGCAAACTTGCTAAAGTTTCCGATTAATTGGGAGGTTTGCAGCAGGGCCCAAGGGTCTCCTGCCTGGTTTGGTTCCTTCGCGCGGGAAATGGCATGACCTTTCCATAAGACTCGTACCACCAACCCTATCGTCAAAAAGGGAAGACCAATAAGTATCAGACGGGAGTCCAACCCTATTCTGTCTTGCCAATCCATTCCGAAAAGGGCGGTGACGCCCAAAAGAAAAAGGATGAAGAGTAAAAGACTGAGCCACAGATAGGTTCGGCTGAGCCATTGTTTGGGCCACGTCCAACGAATGCGCCGACCACAGGCGTCAGAACGATAGATCAGATTCAATCCTTTGATCCACACCATCAGGGCAAGGATATACAGGGTAAATAATGATAAGGAAAAAAGCAGGACTTCAAAATTGGTTGTTCGAAACGCCTCCTTACTTTCGAAGACCACAAGTGTCCAAGGAAGGCCTGAGAGGGGTTTAATTGCAAAGCGATGTCCAATCCCCCAGTAGTCACCCTCGACGGCACCTTCTGCTCTGGCATGGATGAGTGCGGCAATTTCTGGATTGTTATCGGTTTCTTCCATGAAATTTTCACGAAGCATGCGTCGGCCATTAGAGTGGAAGACAGCCAATCCGGTCTGATCCTCAATAACGGCATAGCCTGTCCCGGGTGGTAAGACCGGGTCCGCAAGAAGAGAAAAATCTTCCGATTGAATAGCGGCTACCCACGGAATGGCGCGTGTTTGGGTATCTGAAACAATCCGATGTGGCAGGGACACCACCAAACTTCTCGTACTGGATTCCAAAGAAATCAATGGTTGGACATAAAATTCCAACCAACGATTATTGATCAAGCGACGATGGAGATTTTTGGCGCTGGCCTGGACTTTGTTGACATAGTCTCGTTGCCGCAAATCATGGGTGCCGCGAACATAAGGCGTGGCCGCCTGTGTCCAGCTTTCTCGTAGAATTCCTTCTGCATCGACCCAGAAGGCAACGGAGAAATTTGGATAACAGAACGGCAAGGCCTTGTCTTGCGAATCTTTGCAGGGGTTAGGAAGATTGACGCGGGCGAGCCATGCCTTCGAGCCGGGATCTGTGGGAAAACGCTCTCGGTCATTCAACTCGTAAAATTGCTGATTATATTGGTCGAGTTGCCACACCATGCGATCTAATTGCGCGTGAAACCCTTCCGCAATTGAATTGGTTGTGGCGGTTAAGCGTTCGTGAAAGTCGTCGACCGTTTGCCGGTAAAATCCTAAATCCAAAAAAAACAGGGTCCCGATTCCGGCACCAAGAATATTGGCAATTAAGAGACTGCCCACACTGAATCGAGTCAACCGTTCACGTGGTTTCATCATTAGCAGACTGAAAAGGGGTAGGACTAAAAAGGCACTAATAAACACAAAGAGACAAAGCAGAAGCACGGTAAACGGGATGGCCAGATATTGTTCCTGGAAGGTCGAACTAGGAAGGATGCCGCAAATGATCCAGGGAATGTGGTGATCCTGTCCTTGTGGCGTTATCGTGATAGAAGGAAAGGCCACGGCCTGCATGAACACCTCATAACTGTTACCCCCCACCGTCACTTGAAAGTGTGCAGGCATGGCTGTCTTCATCACGTGACTAAGATCTTTGAGATCTAAGGATTGGTC
This sequence comes from Nitrospirota bacterium, assembly GCA_032128535.1. Lineage (GTDB taxonomy): Bacteria > Nitrospirota > Nitrospiria > Nitrospirales > UBA8639 > Nitrospira_E. Next base: position 3,491 of record JAQBGS010000038.1, on the reverse strand, counting down.
CTGGCTTACGCCGCCTTTCGCAAAAAGTTCGGAGAGCCAGCCATCATTATTCCGTTGGTGGTGAAACAGGTTGCCCAGATGCAGAAATTTCAAGGTAGAGGCATTACGCTGATACACAATGGCGCCGGACGGATCAGCCAGCAAGACATCTTCAAATATGTTCTCCGTGGCCACATGTTTGAGCAAATCACCCAAGACAATGCTCGCGGTGGCCGTCACGGTTCCATCTGGTTCTTGCGCGTTTGCCTGGATCAGCCCATCAGCCTGAGTCGGGGAGTAGGCAAAGGTGACGGTCGGTAGATGGTCCTTTGGCTTTGTTTCCGTCGAAGCAGACTTTAAAGAGGGATCAGGAGATTTGACATTTTCGACAAAGGGCAAGAGCCGTAATTGCTCGCGCGTTTGTTGTTTCAACATCAATTTATAATTAGATTTGTCTTGGGAGGTCGTGATGGGTTTGGTTTCGTCGCTCGGTGCAAACCCTTCGAGAATGAGGCCTTCATCCGTTAAGGTTTGATGAAGCCCACGGGACCGAATGGGTGAAGTGGGTCCGGCAAGCCCGGCGCTTTCCTGTTCTTGGACACGAAAACGAAAACTACGCTCATAATTTTCGACCGTTTCCGTTAATTCTGTACTCCAGGTGGCCAGGAGCCGAAAATTGCGCTCCACTAAATAGGAATAATGTTGGGACACATACAGATAAAACATGGCGCCGAAAAAGAGTAGCGTAACCAGAATAGCCAAAGATAAGACTCTACTCGTCCCCGGCTTCAGAAATGTTTGAAGAACTCGAAGGGGTTGGGTTGTCATCAGGACCTTTTAAGGTAGATTGGCATGGGAAAAGGGTCCAGGGAGAACATTTGGTGCAACCGATTGTCTCACAGGTTCATTCAAGGGAACAGACTAGACCAGCCCCAATGTAGCGCGAGTGACTTAAACCTTCAAGGCCTATTTCCGAAAGGTATCGGTCCGGCTTTTTGTTGGATATTCACAATGACGAATTCTGCTGGTTTGAGCGGAGCAAACCCCACCAGGATACGGACCATACCCGCCGTCTGGTCAGCAGCTGTTGTGGTTTCCCTCCCACATTTGACGAAATACGCGTCCTGAGCCTTGGCCCCTTGAAACGCTCCTCGCCAAAAAAGTGTCTGCATAAAGGTTTCTACCGACTGACGAATCTGTGCCCATAGCGGTTCGTCATTGGGTTCAAAGACGGCCCAGGTCGTTCCTTGATGAATACTGCGTTCTACAAACAAGGCCGTCCGGCGTACCGGCACGTATTTCAATCCCGGATCGGGTGAAAGAGTTCTCGCTCCCCAGGCTACAAAAGCAGAGGATGGCATTTGTTTGAGCGTATTAATATTAACTGAAGTGAGGATATTGATGTCTTGTGAAGTGAGGATTTGGTCCAATCCTATCACGCCTTGGAGCGTGGCTTCAGTTCCAGCAGGCGCTTTCCAGACTCCGCGGGTACTGTCGAGTCTGGCAAAAAGGCCGGCCATGGTCCCACTGACGGGTATGGCCGCCATCGGTGAAGAGGCGACCTGGGTACGAACCTGGACACGGGGATAATATAGCATCACATTGGGATGTCGAATACTTACCTGGGCACTGGACCATACTGCTAAGTCTTTAACCAATTGACGAAGTCCATCCTGTTGGGGCGGGTCTACAAAATAGACGGCTCGATACTTTTCGATCAGTGGCACCGCCGTTCGAAAAACTTTTTCCGCTTCTTTAACTGAGAGGAGTGTGGTTTCTGGAATGACCAGCATGTTGAAGGATGGGATTTGAGATAAGAGGGACAGTCCCTTTAAAAAAGGAGTCGCCGTTCTGAAGGGGCTGGTTCCTATGGATATGATCCATACATTCTTGCCGCCATTTTCAAAAAACTGGCTGATAACCAAGGAGGGAAGTTTATTGGTCCTCAGCCCACCATAGGTTCGTTCAAATTCTTGGAGAGAACGAATATTCGTCGGCGTGTATGACGAGCCTTTCGGAAAGGTGCCAATAAGGACGGTTGTTGACGTGGAGACTCCGACGATGGTTTTGGTGGTGGTGCCCATTTTTTGAATAGCGATTCCTGGATTCCGAAAGATGTTAGGCATGGGAACCTTATGAAGGGCCCGCAACAACTGATGTTAACTAATTGCAGTTTTGAGATTCTTGGTCAGAGCTTTGAGGTTGGGGAGAAAGGCAGAGCCTTGATGCTGTTCTGCGATAGTGCGGACAATGGCACTGCCAATGATGACGCCGTCAGCAAATTGTGCCACGTGATGGGCTTGGTCCGGTGTTGAAATGCCAAACCCAACGGCAACGGGCTTTTTGCTCATTCGTTGAATCGTCTGCACATTCTTTTTGACTTGGGTGAGATCGGTCAGCTGTGCCCCGGTGATTCCAGTGATGGAAACATAGTAGATAAAGCCGTTGGTTCGTTTGATGACTTCTTTGCGACGCTGGGGAGTGCTGGTGGGCGCCAAGAGAAAAATCTGAACTGGTCCGCCGGCTCCCTTTGTTGCGTGATACAGCGCATCCGATTCTTCTGGGGGCAGATCTGGAACAATTATGCCGTCGACTCCCGCCGAAACCGCCTCTCCACAAAAGGTTTCCAATCCCATGGCGAGGATAGTGTTGTAATAGGCCATGAAGATAAGAGGGACTTTTGTTTTGGTTCGGAGAGATCGGACTGTTGAAAGAATTTTGGTAAGGGTCGTTCCTGATTTCAGCGCACGTTCAGCCGCCTGTTGGATAACCGGACCATCCGCAATGGGATCAGAAAACGGCACACCCAATTCAATGAGATCCGCCCCGCCTTCGGCCAACGTCAGCACGAGTGATTCTGTTACGTCGAGTGAGGGGTCACCAGCCATAATATAAGGGATGAGGGCTTTGCCCCCTTTGGTCTGTAAGTCCTTGAATGTTTGTTGAATGCGATTAGTCATTGTCGTATGCAGTTAGGCGTGAGGAGTAAGTAGTAAGGAGCCAGACATAACAAAAAATAGAATTTTATGGCCACGTATCTTTTGTTTACTACTCACTTTTCACTCCTTACTTTTTACTTCTTGCTAGAGGGGGATGCCACGCATCCGAGCGATTTGTTGAACATCTTTGTCGCCACGTCCGGAAAGGTTCATCAAGAGGATCTGATTTTTTTTCATCGTTGGAGCAAGTTTAACCACTTCGGCCACGGCATGGGCACTCTCTAGTGCCGGAATAATCCCTTCTTCCTGAGACAATAAGTCGAACGCTACGAGAGCCTCCTTATCAGTCGCCGAGGTATACTGCATGCGTCCCGTGTCATGATAGAAACTATGTTCCGGTCCCACTGCGGGATAATCCAAGCCTGCAGAGACGGAATGGGTGGGATTAACTTGACCATCCTGATCTTGCAGTAAATAGGTCATGGTGCCGTGTAAAACGCCAGGTCTTCCACCGGAAAAACGGGCAGCATGTTCCCCGCTCTCGATGCCATGTCCGCCGGCTTCGACACCCAC
>JAQBGS010000037.1:0-4864 GCA_032128535.1 Nitrospirota bacterium | reverse complement strand
CGAGCTTTTGAAAACTGATGGCACGTATATCCTGGTGGGGGCTTCGCCCGAGTCCATTCCCGTTTCTGCCTTTTCGCTGATTCTTCGGCGTCGCCGATTAGTGGGATCCTTGATTGGCGGTATTCGAGAAACGCAAGAGATGTTGGATTTCTGTGGTGAGCATGGGTTGACCTCAGACGTGGAGGTCATTCCCATCTCTCAGATCAACGAGGCCTATGAACGGGTGATTCAAGGGGATGTGAAATTTCGGTTTGTGATCGACATGGCGTCGTTAGGTCAGTAGATTGAGGCGAGGCAAGAATCATTGCGCAAAGATTTCAAGTGGGCGGGAGTAATGGCCCGGCCCATTGGCCTTTAATGCGCTGGACATCCACCAAATTATTTGGTGGACCTAGATCAGCCATCAGTTTCGTATCAATCCTGCCATGACTCACCAATAACAATGCCGGTTCGCCAATCCCCGGAGGTTTGTACCAAAACCAACCAGGACAGTCCGGGAGATGGTCGCTCCCTTGAGGCGTGACGTGGCGTAATTCTTGTTCCAATCGTGCTTGCACTTCTTCCGCATTATGCGTTCCCAAATGTACAGCAATACTTTCATAGATGGCCACGACATGAGCGCGTAAGGTCATAGCTGGCCTTTCCTTTTCATGGGTGTGCTCTCATCATTCGATCTGATCTGATTCTTTAAATATCTGGGTCTCGATGTACCGTCTGTGGGGAAAATGCTGGCACGCAGACGGCGAGATATTCTGCTCCTTCCGGTGTACTGTATCGCACCCATTCTCCTGGGTGACATGTGACGGCTTGACCAGCCTGGACTTCGAGTACACCGTGTTTGTGCTCAACTTGAATCATTCCTTTCAAGACAACTTTGGTTTCCGCGAACTCCGGCTGTTGCGCATTTTCGGCCCATCCGGACGGGCAAACGATTCGAGCAATACTCACTGTGGCATTCTGTGTGGCGACGCGCCCGGCATATTCCTCAATGAGTTTGGGTTTGGTTCCGGCAGGAGGAATGATGCTGGGTTGTGTGATAAGACTGGGCATCGTACAATTTCCTTTCATTTATTCAATGGAGAAGTCTTGTGTTGAATGTTGTGTGTTTGATGGCTTGCTGAACATTCTTCATGGGTTGAAAGGTGGAATCCTTAAGTTAATTAAGTAACGTTGTCAATTAAGCCTTCTCTCTTTCTTTTTTTTTGCATATTTTTCTGTGCGTGAGCGGGTTGTAAATTATTTAAGTAACACTTGAGGAATTATCGATATGCTAATTCACGGCCTGCATTTTAACAACATCAAAGGAGATATCTTTGGTGGCGTGGTTGCTGCGGTCATCGCGGTGCCGTTAGCGCTCGCATTTGGCGTGGCTTCGGGGGCAGGTGCCGAAGCGGGTCTCTATGGGGCAATTTTTGTCGGTTTCTTTGCGGCGTTATTCGGGGGGACGCCGGCGCAGGCCTCTGGGCCCACTGGACCCATGACCGTGGTCTTTGCTGGGCTCCTGGTGGAAATGAGCAGTCATCCACAATTGGTCTTTACGACCGTGGTCTTGGGCGGTGTGGGTTTGATCGTGTTGGGTTCCTTGGGAATCGGACGATATATCAGTCTCATGCCCTATCCGGTGATCTCAGGTTTTATGAGCGGCATAGGGGCTATCATTATCATTTTGCAAATTGGGCCCTTGTTAGGTCATGCCGCGAAGCCTGGTGGGGTGATTCCCAATGTACTTGGTGTGGCAGAATTTGTTACAGACCCTATCTTGAATGCAATCATCCTGTCGGGAATGGCCTTAAGTATCACGTATCTCACGCCAAAATCTTTTGGTCGAGTTGTTCCACCACCTTTGTTGGCTTTACTCGTTTGTACGCCAGCAGCCATCTGGTTTTTTCCTGAGGCGCCGGTCATTGGCTCAGTTCCATCGAGCTTTCCCCAATTCCTTTTTCCCACGATGGAGATCGAATTCCTACCCCTCGTGATCAAAGGGGCATGTGTCCTTGCCTTACTTGGGGCGATCGACAGCTTGCTCACCTCTTTGGTATGCGACAACATGACCCGCACCCAACACAACTCCAATCGAGAACTCATTGGTCAGGGCATAGGGAATATGGTGGCTGGATTGTTCGGTGGATTGCCTGGTGCCGGGGCGACCATGCGGTCTGTGGCTAATATTCGATCCGGCGGACGCACTCCGATTTCTGGCGCCTTGATGGGTCTAGTGCTGTTAGCCACGTTACTCTGGTTGGGTCCGTTGGCGGAAAAAATTCCACTCGCGGTTCTCGCGGGCATTTTGTTGAAGGTGGGTGCGGATATCATTGATTGGCGATTTCTGCGGCATCTCTGGGAAGCCCCACGAGCCGATGTGGGCATCATGGTCGTGGTCTTTGTCATTACCGTTGCGGTGGATCTCATCACCGCAGTGGCGGCGGGCGTCGTTTTGGCAAGTTTACTTTTCGTGAAGGAAATGGCCGATTTGGAGTTGGCCAATATGAAGGTCATTACGGAAGTCCATGAAGAATCACCTCTGACGTCCGAAGAAGCGACCGTGATGGAGCGCAATGCCGGGAAGATTGTGCTGATTCATGTGGATGGCCCGATGAGTTTTGGCTCAGCCAAAAATATGGTACGCCGTTTAGAGACCGCACCAAGCCTGGGAACGTTCACGAGTTGTGTGCTGGATTTATCGGATGTCCCGGTGATTGATGGAACGGCGGCATTGGCCATCGATGACATGCTGCGTATCATCCGTGCCCATAAGCAGCATTTGTTTTTTGCCGGGATGCAGCCAAAAGTGGAGAAGGTCTTAGAGGGATTCGGGGTATTGGGGCACATTCGTCCTGGACATCGCTATGCCGAACGATTGGATGCCTTGCGGCATGCTGCGGAAGTCGCAGGGTCAACTCATCCTGAAGATTGCTCGTCGAGTCATGACGAGAAGTGACGATCTTTTGACAATGGTGAGAAACAGGAACACTCAAAGGAAGAGCAACGAGAGGACGCTGTTATGGATTTCGTAACGATCATGGGATATGTGGCAGGAGTCTGTACCACCTCGGCATTTCTTCCACAGGCTATAAAAATTGTGAAGACCAAGCATACGAAAGATATTTCTTTGATGATGTATTCCGTGTTAACCACTGGCATCGTGTTGTGGTGTGCCTATGCCTTCATCAATCATGATTGGCCGTTGGCCCTTGCGAATGGTGTCACGTTATTTTTGGCCGGTTGGATCCTTCTCCTAAAAATTCGATATGGCTAACCTCTCAAGAAAATTGATGGTTTGTGATGTGGCCGATGGGTTGGGAGGAGGCTGGTTATCGGAGTGAATTGTTGTTGCATTCTTTGGCTAGTACCTGCAGGGCAGCAGCAACCCCTAGTTTCCCTTCGGCCAGCTATTCCATGCAATGGTATAGGCTACGCCGTTGATCAAAAGGACTCCAAGGCCTAAGTAGATTTGGATTTCCGGAGTAAGTCCTCCTGGATAGACGACCCTCAACAGATAGTGCTCAAGAAACCCACCTGCATACCCCGCTTCCCCGCTTGCAATGCGTAGCCAATTCTCAAGTGGTGTGAGGGGGCAGATCCATCCACCGAATTCGATAGCTGCACCCCATGCCGCTGCTGGAAGATGTATCCATGCGAGCCATTGCCATCGAATGGCCAAAAAACCGCCGATGAGAACAAATATTATAAAGCTGAAATGAAGAGTAAGAACACAGTCAGCAAGGGTTCGCCAGATCATAGAGAGGCTTTCGTGTTGAGTGGTGTTCATAAAGGCATAAACAGAAGATTGTAAAATATTTATGATATCAGGGGGGATAGGTACATTCATCGAATGCAAGGTATGAAGAGGGAGAACGTCTTGAATGGTTTAGAAATCGATGGGGAGTGAAATGAATCCATTCCTGCGTCATGATGCTAGGTTGGATATCGGTCATTTCTTGGACGATTTGAAGGTCGCTGTGATTAGTCCCGTTGGCTCTCGCTAATCATCGAGGTTCGAATGAGCACGAGCATTCTGCTGTTTCATCCCATATCCTCAATAAGCTCCATCACGATTTTGCGTCATGGGATCCCGAATACCATAAAGTTCAGCTATTTATACCCAAAGATTATATTAATATTCTTCACGCCTCACACAGGAATTCTCCAGGCTAATTTGATCCCGCTCACAGGTTCGTGTGAGCAGGTAGTGGTGGGCTGGCGAGTCCGTCACTGCGACGAGGCTTTGCTGGTGACAGAGTTGAATGGTGTACACCAGGGACGCTGAGGTTTTAATCAACGCCCACCCATACTCGAACCGCCCCGATTCCTTCCCGTATAGTCGTTCGCGACTTAAGGCCTGAACGGTTTCCACGTCAAATTGTCTGGCCGTCCAGGTCTCATCATGAAATTGATGCCATTCGGGTGTTGGGGGCGTTTCAATCGATCCGGTTCTTTCTGAATTGGGGTCGCCAAATAACCCGCGTTGAAAGCGAGCATCCTTCAGCATGGATTCTTGGAAATGGGTCCGCCACTGGGTATCGGCCAGATCTCGGTTGACGGCAAGCACAGTGTCTGGCCTCATTGCCCCACTCAGGTTATAACCCTGAACGATTTGGCCAGCTTTTAAGTCTTCGGGGTGATAGTCCCCCATGCGATCAGGGAACGCAGTGGTGCCCATCATCGGTGTGAGCTGGAGGGCCATAAAATCTCGAAAGTGGACGGTTTGATAGTCTACGAGCATATGTTCGAGTGTACGGATATGACAGAGGTGGAAGGGATAGTAGAGGGCGTTCATGCAGGAAGTGGAGAAACAAGAAAAAAGTTCAATTGAATGGTAGGGCGGGTGCTAACCAGACGGGTAGGGCGTCCGTTTTTCTGAGCG
>JAQBGS010000036.1:0-15180 GCA_032128535.1 Nitrospirota bacterium | reverse complement strand
GAAATCAGCGGCGGCACGGTTGGGTGTGTCACCGATTCCGACTCGACGATTCCAAGGATAGATACGCGGGGAAATCTGACAGATAGAACCATCCTGTCGCATATACAGGGCAATGGGGTTCCCGCGGTAGGGCCCAAAAATAATATGCACTGTTCCAACCAATTCAGGGAGAGACTCCATTATTCACATCCATCAATAGGCCGTATGAAATGGGGAGTAATAGTGCCACAGCCCTTCGTGGAGCGCAAGGTAGATAGAGGTAGAAAACCCAAAGGATCCAAGAGAATTCAGGTGTCTTAATAATGAGAGAGAATAACGGCTGGGAGAGAAGGGAAAACTTATTTGGTCAGAAGCGGATCAACGACCGGTTGTTCGGTCTTTTTCAAAAGAAATAAAGCAATCATCAATACGAGAATGACCATGACATGCAACCCCATGTCCATCAGGTAATGACGGAAGATGGCTTCGGGGATATTGTCCTGATGAGAGAATTCGGCCCCCGCCGTTAAAATCCGCCTGACGGAAGCAATGATCCCCACATGCAGAAAGGGTTCGAGGCGAATCCGGTCGGATTGTAAAAATCCTAAGACCGTGCGAAATAATTCTAAAAGGATGATGACGAATAACAAATCATTCAGCAATGCAATGGTCGCGGGTAAAAAAGCCTTTTCCACGGATTGCACATAGGCGAACCAGCTGTACCCGAAGACCAGCATACCGACGATAAGAAAACTCAAGCAGGCGGTGATATACCCCCACCGATCCAGAAACTGCATCCACTTGACCCATTGCTTGATTGATTCTGGTGTCCAGCCCAACATAATGAGACGTCTTCCTTACGCGGTTCCTTGGTGGGGAGTATTAGGAGTGGCTTCTGAAATTTTGTCTTCGGTCCGCATTTGCCCGAATTTCAAGTCCTGCATTGCACCGGTTCCAATGGAATGCCCGCAACAAATCACTTCTTGAAACCCTTCGCCGCCTCCCATCACCATCAGGCGTAAACCGCAGGAATCAGGCGCGACTTTTTTTTCATCAATGGGCATCCCAGGAAGCAGTCGTCCCTTTTTCCGGCCTCGGCCTTGGTTCAGTGAAGGCACCACGTCTTCTTCGGTCAATTCATGCCCGCAACAGAGAATTTTTTCAAACCCTTCGCCGCCGTGCATCACTTTCAGGACTAAGCCGCAGGAATCTGGGTACTGCTTGTGTTCATCAATAATATCACCTTTTTTGAGTGGCATCGGCTCTCTCCTTCATGTGAAAGAAACTTTTCAAGAATGAATTTCTCAAAACAAGGCTATCAATCGTTTATGAAATATTGAAAAACCAATAATGGGTAGCTAAACAAATTGCCGAGGGGAATGTCCAGGAAGGCAAAATGAGCATTCCTGCAGAGGCCAGGGCGTTAGGCGAGAGGGCCAGAAGGATTCATAATGCTGGCCAGGACGTCGCGATGGGATGGAATCCCTACAATATTGGCAAGCGTTGAAAGATCGATCGGGTGATAGGGGTACACAAAATGCTGTTTCACCTCATGAATTCTAGCTAAACTGGCTTCCACCTGGGTTGCGTGTAGTTCTTGAGATGTGACCGCGCGGCGCAGGGCTTGGAAGGTCTCTGTCGCAAGTGCTCGGCTTTTGCAAATGAGCAACATATCTGCCCCAGCTTGCAAGGAACGAATCGCGGCATCACCGATGGTCGCATGGTCTATGATCGCGCGCATTTCCAAATCGTCACTCAAGATCACCCCGGAAAATCCCAAGTCCTGACGCAACAGTCCTGACAAAATGGTCGAAGAAAGCGTGGCTGGGTACGTGGGGTCAAGCGCCGGATAGTGAACATGGGCCGTCATCATAGCCTGAAGCCCGTGATCGATGGCATAACGAAATGGTTGTAATTCTATCTCTTCCAACCGTTTGCGTGAGGCATGCACCGTGGGAAGCTCGAGATGCGAGTCCGTACTGGTATCACCATGCCCTGGGAAATGTTTCCCGCAGGCCAGAACGCGATGATCATGGAGACCTGCAATCGTGGCAGCGCCCATCTGGCACACTTGTTCCGGCTCGGTTCCAAATGCGCGATTTCCAATGATGGGATTGTCAGGATTGGTATGAATATCCAGAACCGGGGCCATATTCATGTTAATGCCGACGCTTCGTAATTCTTTGGCGGTCACGGCGGCGGCCTGATAGGCCAGTTCGGTGGAGCCGGATTGAGCGACGGTGGCTGCTGGGGGAAAAATCGTAAAAGCAGCTGGTAGGCGTGAGACGCGCCCCCCTTCTTGGTCAATAGCGATGAGTAGGGGAATGTCGCTGGCGAGTGCTTGTAAGTCGTTGGTCAGCTTGGCGATTTGTTCGGGGTTCACCAAATTCCGAGAAAAGAGGATCACACCCCCTGGTTGGTATTTCAGCAGCCAGGCTCGAAGATCCGGAGTCACCTCCGTCTCTTCGAACCCGATCATACACAGTTGTCCGAGTGAGTCTATGAGGTCCACATCTTCCCGATTCTTATGAGCCGTTGGCGCGATTGATGAGATATTGAATCAATAATCGTGTGCCCGCTCCGGATGGGCCTTTCGGAACACAGGGTCGTTCCGATGGACACCAATCAGTGCTCGCAATATCTAAGTGCACCCACGGATGATCGCCGATAAATTTGCTGAGGAATATGGCAGCGGTAATCATGCCGCCCCCCCGTCCGCCAATATTTCGCATATCGGCGACGTCGCTTTTCAGCTGTTCAAAATACTCTTCCCAGAGGGGCATTTCCCAGACGCGTTCTCCAGAATCCAAGCCCGCCTTCTGCACGGCGGCTTTCAGGGCCTCATCATTGCCTAACATGCCGATGGCAAATTGTCCTAAGGCCACTGCGCAGGCCCCGGTTAAGGTGGCCACGTCGATCACACAGGCAGGTTTTAGGCGAGAGGCATAGGCTAAACCGTCAGCCAAAATCAGCCGGCCTTCCGCGTCGGTGTTTTGCACTTCAACGGTTTTCCCGGAAAGCATCGTAAGAATGTCCCCGGGTTTCGTGGCTCGTCCCCCTGGCATATTTTCGGTGACGGGAAGCAGCCCGATCACATTCATGGACAGTTTCAACCGAGAGACGGCCCGTACGGCTGCCAAGACCTCGGCCCCACCGGTCATATCGGCTTTCATCTGTTCCATATTTTCTGACGGTTTCAAGGAGATGCCGCCGGAATCGAAGGTCACGGTTTTTCCGACCAAGACAACAGGACGTTGAGTCTTCGGTCCTCCCGAATATTCCAAAATAATAAAATGCGGGGGTTCAATGCTGCCTTGCGCGACACCCAATAATCCGCCCATACCGAGTTTTTTCATATGCTGGCGATCTAACACTTTCAGTCGAATTTTGGACTCCTTCGCAATCGTTTTGGCTTCGGCTACGACGCGCGAGGGTTTCATGATATTGGCGGGATGATTGCTCATGTTGCGAACAAAGCTTGTAGCTTCCCCAAGTATTTGTCCACGCTTCGCTCCGGCGTTGACGGTGGATTGGCTCGCTGAGGTTGGTGCCAACAATGTGCACGATTGCAAAGTTTTGCGGTCTTCAGAATAATCAGTACGATATTCAGTAAAACGATAATCTCCCAAAATCACGCCTTCCACCATCGCTTGAGCCACCGTATCAAGCTGGCCAATCGTTTTAGGCACATCCGGCATCACACAGGCCATACCTTTGGCCTTTACTTGCCGGGCCCGTTTCACCGCGGTACCCATGGCTTGTCGTACACGTTCGAGGGTCAGGGTTTCCCGTGTCCCAAGTCCCACCAATAAGACCCGTTTTGCCGGGAATTTGTCCTTGATATGCAGCAGGGTGGTTTGGTTTGGTTTTCCCGAAAATTCGCCACTTTTCTGGACATCGCTCAACTGCCCACCCAATTTTCTATCGAGTGCCTCTATGGCTTTGCTCCAGGTCTTTTCTTTTTCATAACTCAAGCAGATCAACACATCAGTTGTGACAGTGGTGGCTTCCCCACTCTTTACCAGAATATTCATACGGCTCCTTCGAATAATTGAAAAGATTTGCTGTAACAGGTGGTGAACATTCTTTCCTTTCGCATCCTACACGCCACGGGTTTCCGGATCCCAAATAAGCTTATGTAATTGCACTTGAAAACGAACGGGAAGGCGGTCAGTCAATATCCATTCGGCCAATGGTTGCAAATCGAGGGATCCAAAGACGGGGCTCAACAGCACGGCGCATCGGTCTCCCAAACTGTAGTGCTGGATGATGCCTTTGGCCCATTCATAATCCGTCTGGTCTTTCAAGACAAATTTCACTTCATCTTTTTGCGAAAGGTGCTCCATGTTGGCCCACCTCATTCGATCAGTCATGCCACTGCCAGGGCATTTCACATCCATAATAATCGACACGCGGGGATCAATCGCTGAAATATCAAAGGCCCCGCTGGTTTCAATCATGACTTGATACCCGGCATCACATAACTTCTTTAACAATACCAGAGCTCCAGGCTGATGCAACGGTTCCCCGCCGGTCACTTCCACCAATGAACAACCATAGGATTGCACGCGGTCCAGAATAGTTTCCAGCGACATGGACTCTCCACCATGAAACGCATATTCGGTATCACACCATGTGCAGCGAAGTGGGCAACCCGTCAGGCGGACAAATACGCAGGGTTGCCCCACACGAGTGGATTCGCCCTGAATGCTATGAAAAATTTCGGTGATTTGCAGAGCTTGAGAAGTGGTCATAGTAGAGAAAGGAATCAACCTAGCGAACCGGGATTGTACTGAATCTATGTGGCGTAGGGGAAAGGAATCAACAAAGTAATGGGGTAGAGGCTACGCCCATTGGGTCACGGGCCAGCCCTGTTGCCGCGCAATGCGGGCCATTCCGCGAATGGGATTCACTACAAAGGGATGTCCGACCAATTGCAATGCCTGAAAATCTCCTGGGCTGTCCCCATAGGCATAGCTACGACTCAAATCCAGATTATATTGCGCCGCCAACCGTTCGATATGCCGACCTTTCCCTTCACCATACGGCATAGGAGCAAAGACGCGGCCAGTATACACACCCGATTGGGCTTCTAACTTGGCACCAAAAACCAACGGCACCCCTAACTTCTCAGCCAAGGGCTTCACCAAACATTCAGGAGATCCACTCACAACGGCAACGACATGCCCTGCCTGTTTGTGGTGCGCCAGGCGGCCAAGGGCCCGAGAGGCTACGCGAGGCAACACAAATAATTCCACATATTCGATGGCCAATTGTTCAATTTGGGAAACGTCTTGTCCAAGAAGGTACAGTTTATTCCGGCGGAGAGGACTGAGCGAAAGGGGTGGCATATGGTGAAATGCATATCGGAAGCTATTCCACAATTCTGGCCAGCCGACCACGCCGTCTTGCCACAAATATCGAAAAAACCCAATTTCAATGGAAGGTCCGGGAACCAACGTATTATCCATATCGAAAAACGCCCCAATCCAATTTTGTGATTGTGTCAGCGGGGCGGGTGATGAAGTAGAAGTCGTCATACAGGTGTGTGAACGCGAGAGAACAAACAATGAAGGGTTGATGGCGATTCTACCCGCCCTTCTATGCGTTGACAAGGACTGCGGGAGGTTTCATAATCGAGGGATTGAGTGCCGAAGTGGTGGAATGGCAGACACGCACGTTTGAGGGGCGTGTGGGGAAACCCATGCGGGTTCAAGTCCCGCCTTCGGCACCAATTCAATTAAAGTGCTGAAATTTCGCGAACTTGGGAGGGCGAGTTTTGACGCAGTGTTATGAGAGTGTTAAGGCTGAACATGGCGGCATCTAACTTCTCAGCCTTGATGGTGCGGTAACGGAGAAACATTTCCACGGAAGAGTGCCCGACAATCTTCATTATCATTTCCGTATCAATTCCAGCATCCGCTAAATTTGTCACAGCGCAATGCCGAAGGTCGTGGAACACGAAGTTGGGAATATCGTGATCCTGACAAATGTTCTTGACCAGTCGGTAGCTATGATTGATTTTCCTTCCATCCTTTTGAAACACTAAACCTTTAATACGAGTTACTCCCTCCAGATCACGAAGTTTCCGCAATTTATCCTGAAGGATCGGCGTTAGAGGTACCTTCTGACAAAAGATTTAATTCACCAAGACCGATGCATACCTCAACCTCACAGCCTGCTGACCGCTCTCGCGATCTCGAACAAATCGTCCTCGATGTCGTTCGCGAGAATCTGCTTCCGGATCTTCCGGCAGATTGTGCAACCGATGCCGACCTCTTCGGTGCCGGGCTTGATTCGATGGGCATAATGCAAATGGTGCTGCTCCTGGAGGAGCGATTCAGTTGTACCGTGCAGCCGGCCGATCTGACCCGGCTGAATTTTTCCACTGCCACCGCTCTCGCGACGCTCATTCGCGGCAATGCCGGCGCTTCCGATGCATGACATTCGCATCCAGCCAGATGCAGGTGTTTCCATTCACTCCAAGTGATGGATTCATTCTGGCGCTCGATGGCCTGTGCAACCGCGCGTGGGGTGGATGCCTCTCGGCCAGCACGGAGATCGAGATCGAAGGCGAGCCTGATCGCGAGAAGCTGAGGTGGCTCGCGCACGAGATCCCCCGACGTTTCCCGTTCCTCGGTGCGGTTTTGCATCGTGGTGTTTTGTTTCAGTCACCACGCTGGCATCTGCGCGCCGATTCGCCCTCCGTTCCGCTGCCGCTGGAGTTTCATCGACTTGAGGATGTACCGGGCGATGAGGCGGTAGTCGCATCCGCACACGCATTGCGTATGCGGCTGTTGAAGCTGCCTCTCCATGAAGATGGCCGCCCGCCGCATCTAAGGCTCGACGTCGTGAGGCATCAGCGTGGACGCTGGCTGCTGCTCATCACCTGGTCTCATTTGTTGCTCGATGGGGTGGGGATCGAGCTTTTTGTGCGTGCCATTGTCCGCCTCTGGGATGATGCGGATGCCGTGATGCCCGGTCACCGCGCCCTGCATCCCGAATTCAGTGCGTGGCAGCGATTCCAAGACAGCGAAGCCATCCGCAATTTTTTTTCCCATCTCTCCGGCAAGCATTTCCCATCCGCCAGTGGAGGACGCTACGTGAAGGGCGATCCGCTTCATCTCGTAGAGACATTCTCCGATGACGAGAGCCGTCGATTCGGTGAGGCGTTGAAAAGCGTCGGGGGTGATTTGATGGCCGTTTTCTTCCATGTTGTCATCACGGCGAGGGCGCATCGCGCGCTGCTCCACTCGCGCGGCATGAAGCACGCGACGATCATGCTCCGCGTCCCGGCGCAGTTGCGGTCCAAGACCGCCGCCGGTGATCCCGTCATCTTCCAGAACCACATGACGATGCTGCACTATGTGCTGGAGAATGATGAACTCGACAACATCACTTCCGCCTGCCGTCTCCTGATGCGTCAAAACGTCGAGCATCTGCGGCGCAAGCATCATCTGTCATTCAGCGCCTTCCTCTCGCTCGCCCGGCACATTCCGAGCCGCATGATGCTGCGCCTCATCCGCTTGCAGCAGCGCGGCGAGCTCGCGTCTCTCTTTCACTCATGGACCGGAACATTTGCGCAAGGAATCGATCACGCCTTCGGTGGTCGGGTGCTCAATGGCTTTCACATTCCTGGCGTACCCGCACCGGCCGGCTCGGGGCTCTTCTTTTCCGACTGCCAGGGTCGGATCTCCATCGTCTTGAGCTGGGTGGATTCTTGTTTGAGTGCTGACGAAGTTGCAATCATGCGCAAACAATGGCGGCACGATCTTCTCGGCGAACCCGCAGCATGAACGAACAATACGATGTGGCCGTGATCGGTGGCGGCAGCGCGGGCATAGCAGCCGCGCTCGCAGCCGCGCGCCGTGGTGCGCGCGTGGTGCTCATTGAGCGTCACGGTTATCTCGGCGGTGCTGGCACAGCCTCACTCGTCCACACATTCTGCGGACTCTATCTTCCTGGCGATGAGCCGCTGCTAGCCCACCCCGGCATTCCGAGCGAAGTGGCGCGACGGCTGATCACAGATCGCATTGCGCAACAACCCGTGCGTCTCGGTCGCGTGCATGTTCTGCCGCACCATCCGATGCTCCTCGCCGCGTGGTATGATCGCATCTGCTCCGGGACTCCGGGTCTTGAAGTGAGGTTGCACACCGAAGTAATCACTGCATCGCTCAACAGCACGCGACTGGATCAAATCGAAACTCTCTGCCGTGGCGTGCGCTCACAAATCAGTGCGCGCACGTTTGTCGATGCCAGTGGTGATGCGGTGCTCGCTGAATACTGCCGGCAACCGTGCGACATGGTGCCCTCGTGCGAATTGCAGCGCCCGGCTTTTATCGCTGCATTGCAAAACGTGGGCGCGGGTGTGCTGCAAAACGAAGGACCGATAGCGCTCGCAGGCCAGATCGCGCAGGCCGTGAGCGCCGGCAAACTGCCGCATGAATGTCTCGGTGCTCACTTCCGCGCGAGCCAGCATAACGGTGAGGTTTTTGTCACCGTCGATCTGCTGGGCGGCAATGATTACGATCCCGTATCTTCCAGGAGTCTGACTGCCATCGAAATCGTCGGACGCAAGACAATCACGGCTCTGCTGTCGCACCTTTCGGATTTCTCCAGCGCCTTCGTCTCCGCCTGGCCCGCGCGCGCCGGCATACGCGAAAGCAGACGTTGGCGAGGGCGCTACGAATTGAGCGAAGAGGATATCCTGACCAGCGCCACTTTTGATGATGGAGTCGCCGTCGCCACATGGCCAATCGAGTTGCGCGAAACAACCAAAGGTCCGCGGCTCTTGCATCCGCATGAGCCAAAGGCCGCTGACATCCCGTTGCGGTCGCTGCGAGCCGCCGGGATCGAGAACGTCTTCATCGCAGGTCGTTGCATCAGCGCCACGCATCGCGCACAGGCCAGCATTCGAGTGATGGGCACCGCCCTCGCGACTGGACAGGCCGCAGGCATCGCATCCGCGCTGCTCGCAGGCGGCACGGCCGATGAATCCCTCCCTTCCGTCGTGCGCAATGCATTGCGTGAATTGCCCACTGCATGATGAACATCGTTTCCGCCATCTTCGAGCGAAACTCCGACGACGCGCCGGCGATCATTCACGGCGGTGGAGAGATTAGTTACCGCGAGCTGCATGATCGCGTCCGCCACATCTCGTCAGCTCAAAAAAGCAACGCGCTTTGGCCACGATCCGGCATTCCTCGCGTCGCCCTGTCCTTCCCGAGCGGTCCCGATTACGTCGTTCTGGCTCTCGCGATCCTCAATGCGGGTGGTTGCTTTCTTCCCGTGCCCGATGAACTCACACAGTGCGAGCGCGACCAGTTGATCGCCATCACTGGTGCTGATTTGCTCATGACCGGAGAGTCAGAGCTGACCGCATTGCATCACGACACGCCGCCCGGGTTTTCAGTCGATGCGCTCGACGCGTTACATCCGGCCTTCATCCGCTTCAGTTCAGGAACCACGGGCCGGGCAAAGGGGATCGTGCTGTCTCACCTGTCACTTCTTGAGCGCATCACGGCTGCAAATCAGGTGCTTCGCATCGGTCGTGGCGACCGAGTACTCTGGATGCTCCCGATGGCGCATCATTTCGCAGTCTCCATCGTGCTCTATCTCTATCATGGCGCCACCACAGTTCTTGTGCCGCCCGGCAATCTTCTGAAACCGGGGCGCGATCATCGCGTCACGGTCATCTACGGTTCGCCCTACCACTTTGCGATGCTTGCCGCCGAGCCTGACGCCGCACCGCTTCATGATTTGCGTCTCGCCGTCAGTACTGCGTTCGCACTTCCGGAATCAACAGCGCAATTGTTCCTGTCAAAATTTGCGCTGCCGCTTCAGCAGGCGCTTGGAATCATCGAAGCCGGGCTTCCCTTGCTCAACCTCGATTCAGCCGAATCCAAACCTTGCTCCATTGGAAAGCCGACCCCGTCGTTCCAAGCAAAGCTCGATGAGGAAACAGGTGAGCTGTTATTGAAAGGTCCCGGCATGCTCGACGCTTATCTCTCACCCTGGCAATCGCGCGAATCCATTTTGCAGAACGGCTGGCTTGCAACGGGCGACATCGCGGAATGTGACGCGGACGGTCGCTATTTTCTGCGCGGCCGGACGCGCACGGTGATCAATGTTGGCGGATTAAAATGCTTTCCAGAGGAGGTGGAGGGCGTGTTGCGCCAGCATCCGTCAGTCGCCGCCGCGCGCGTTCTTGGGCGCGCACATCCCGGGCTTGGCGCCGCGCCGATTGCGGAGATCGTTCCCCGCGATCCCTCGCAGCCGCCTTCCGTTGTGGATCTGCGCCGGCATTGCCAGCGGCAGCTTGCCGCATACAAGGTCCCTTTCGAATATCAGTTTGTCTCCGCACTACCTTTGACTTCCAGTGGCAAAATGCTCCGCTGACATCATGTCCTCGCAAACCATCGCCATCATCGGAGCCGGTCCAGCCGGAAGCACGCTTGCGGCGCTGCTGGCTGAACAGAAAATTCCTGTCGTCGTTTTTGATGATGAAAAACGCCCGGATCTGCTCGTTGGCGAGTCGCTCGTTCCTGCAGTCATTCCCATCCTGCGCACACTTGGAATCGAGGATCGCGTGGCGGCCATCTCGAGGCACAAGCCCGGTACATCCTTCATTTATCGAGAGGAATTGGAGATGCATTTTAATTTTCACTCGGTGGAGGGAGTTCTCCCGACCTATGCGTACAACGTCCCACGCCCGCAGTTCGACGACTTGATCCGCGAGCGTGCCAAGGAGCTCGGTGCGCGCTTCGTCAAGTGCCGCGCCCGCCTCAAGGCGCAGCCCGGCGATGAGAAAAACGAACTGGTCCTCGATGATGCCTGTCTCGCCGCCACCGGACTCAACGCCCAGCCCGTGCTCATCGTCGATGCCGCCGGACGCGCCCGCATTTCCGCGCGCGCACTGGGGATAGCCGCCAAAACCGGGTCGCGGCGGGATCAGGCGCACTTCGCGCATTACGAGAATTTTGATCATCCGTTCCCCGAAGGACAAGTCGTGATCACCTATCACGAGTTCGGCTGGAGCTGGCGTATTCCGCTGGCGGATCGTATGTCGTTTGGCGTGGTGATGTGTGCGGATCACACAGACCGCTGGGGCACATCCGCCGGGGAGAGATTGGAATGCATCCTCGCCGAAGAACCCCGGCTCGCGCCGAACTCGCAACGCGCGCGTCGCGTGACGGATGTGTTCACTTATACGAACTATCAGCTCATCTCGGAGCGTGGTCACGGCCCCGGATGGGTGGCTATCGGTGATTCATTCGGTTTCGTCGATCCGATGCTCTCTCCCGGCGTATTTCTAGCGATGGAGTCAGCATTATCCGTCGCCGCGACGGTGGCACGCAAAGGATTAAATGACTCAACCCGTCTTTGCCGAGGTATGAAGAAAAACGAGCGAGAGATGCGCGGGTGGATCACGGCGTGGCAAGAACTGATCGACTATTTCTACGATGGCCGCATTGCCAACTTCTATGTCGAGGGCAACGAAATGAAGAGAAAACATCCCGGAAGATTCAGCAACTTCATAGAGCGCAATATCGAGCGCCGCCTCGCCTGCATGGCTTCGGGTGGGGCAACCCGGTCCACATGGAACCGCAAATTTCTGGCGCACTCGATCAAGTGGCTGACGACGCAATCTCAAAGCGCAAAGTACGCCGTTCCCGGCAGCTAAACCGTCGTTTCCTGCGCGACGACGGAAACGGGCGGACTAGTTTGAGCGATGGAAGGAAGAGTGCGCGCAGTTCCGCCTTCAACCCCACCATGAGAGAATAGGAATATTAAAAGGCTTTTTTCAGTGGACCGCAAAGTACGAAAAAACCCGGTGCGGGTCAAATAGGGATCTCCTCTCCTTGAAAGGCGGGGGGGTTCACCCTGCGCGGAGCGTCTGACTGGCCCTTTTGCCAGGGAACAGGCCAAGCATTTCGTTTCATGGTGGTGCGTTGAGTCGGATGTGGAAGCGGTGCGGGATTCGGTTGGGGGAGTTTTGCGTTTCAGTTCTTTCGCGAGCGTAATTATCTGATCCTTGGTCATCAGCCCTTTTTTGTTCGAGCAGTTCCCCGATGGCCTCAAGCTCGTACATATTATCAATGGCCATTTCACAGAGATTCAAAAAGGCTTTGGGATTGACGGGGTCGGGCATAGGAGCATCCTATACGGCTGTGAGGTAGGGTGACATTACGGGCCTACCTGAGGCATTCAATCAAAAGGGTAAACTGTTTTGCTGCCGCTCCAGGGTCAGCAAACTCTAGTGTGGTGGAGGATGTCTCCGTTTCGTACTCCACGCTCTGGGAGTCAAGGAACGACTTGGCGATAGTATCTTTGATGGCAAAGTTGATGTTCTGTGGAATTTCGCCCGTGGCTTTGGCGAGGTATATGGCATTCAGTTTACTCACCACAAGGCCCACAATATGACCACTCCCATCCAAGAGGGGGCCACCACTGTTGCCGGATTGCAATGGGGCAGCGATCTGTAGGAATCGCGTATCGTTGCCGACGCCTGCCAAGGCACTCACGGTTCCGGTGGTCACATTTGCTTCGGAGGCCAGTAAGCCAGGTAATGGAAATCCGACCACTACGATGCCATCTCCTGGTCGGATAGTGCGCCCTGCTCGAAAGCGAGCTACACCGGAGACGGGAGCAGGCAATGTAAGGACTGCCAGATCATTATTCTCATCAGTGCCGACTACAGTTAACAGGTGTATGCGTCTGCCGTGCGGGCACGAATTGTCGTGCATCCATCAACCACATGGTGGTTGGTCAGGACGTGCCCTAGACGGCTGACGACAAAGCCTGTACCAGATCCCACTGCTTTAGGACGGGAAGGTTCCATGGCTTTTCTCCACGCTTCGGGGGGGAACTTGGCAATTTGGAGTTCATTGTTAACCGCGGTTTTAAGGGTGTGGCTCCATTCTCCATAGAGGCCATGAATTTTGGCGCAACTCGACCCTTCCGGCTCGCACAAGAGATTTTCGCTTCTAAGATAGTGGAACTTTACGTCATGTTCATCGTAGGTGATTCTGATTGCTGCCATGAATTCTTGATCTCGTCGGACCAAATCAATCTGGCCTTCTGCCTCGCCCTCAACTTCCCATTTGAGGTTTTGGATCCCCGTAAGAATTGCAGTTCGCGTTCGCTTGGCATCATTTGAAGCAGGCAGTTCCCCGATGATCGACATTGGGATTGTTTTTGGGAATATTTTTTCACAGCCAATGAAACTCAAGGTAAAAAGTGCGAGGAGAATAACTTTCCAGTAACCGATGTTTAGAGTGTTATCACAGAGGCAAGATCCTTTACTCTCCTTAGTGAACTTATCCCTTACAGCTTCCAAAGGGGTCTTTGAATGTGGGGGAAAATTTTTATTCATCGTTGATTGTCTTCGTGGGAAAAAGGCTCTTTGAAGAAAAACCTCCCCAGCCACTTCCGGCCAAGGAGGTTCATCCCTAAACCACGCTGTGCGCTCCTTATCTATCTCTACGTGCCAGTATGCTACGCCTTTCGTCGAAATAAACCAAACTGGTTCAAAAGTTAGCTATCGACAGACCGAGACTTGTCTCCCCCCATCACTGTTCACCTGTCTATTACGTGACCCATTTTTAAGAGTAGGCTTCACTCCTTCTACGCACCTTTGCATACTTCCCTGACGGTGCGGTCCTTTCGAATGGAAGGGTGTTGGGTCTTTCACTATCCCTGGACGACTCTGCCCAATCCGTTCTAATCAACTGCTACTTAAAAGCCTTTTGGAACAAGGCCGAGACTATTAATAGATTCATTCACTGATTCAAGGGATTCATGAACATGGAGCACTTCTTTGTAGTCCCAGTATTTCAACTTTTCATGAAGACCTGACACTCCAGCCGCATGCTCTTTAATCTTAGCCAGCTGTACGGCATCCGAAACTGCTACAACTCCTTGCACAGCTGGGTTATTGAGGGCCTTGAGTAAATTGATAATTAAGCTATCTATAGACCCTCCAGTTTGCACTTCAAAGACGTAGATAACGCGCCCCATATTGCCAATTGTGGATTCCCACACAGTGTCCACCTTCAATCCTACTGCCACCTTTTTTTCGGTTTCGCTCTTAAACCCCAACCAAAGCCCAATGTCGCGAAGTTTTTCCTTAACTTCATCATGGATAAATTCAGATGTGGTCGCATCAACTTGCTCAACTTCAGACTCTATTTCTAATCTTTTAGGTTTTTCATGAATTTGACTAAGGTTTTCTTCAAACTGCAATTCATGACATAAAAAATAATCTACCGTGAGCAAATTGACTCCAGGGATGCCCAGCTCTCGCATTTCTTTAGCAATTTCTTTCGCCACGCCTGAAAGCTCGCAATATTTCTGCCCTGTTTGCTGGTAGTCGAAGTGAGGTAAATTGCTCACACCTAAAAATCTTAAACCATCGTAGGCTCGCCGATTCCATAGCATGCAATCATTCGGGTGAGTGTGGCAAAGAATTTCACTCATCATGGTGGCCCATCCTATTCCTTTAACCTCCTGCCGAAAATGATCCCATCGGTCTTTCACGGTCTGCTTGCCCCATACAAGTTCAGCTAACTCATCTTTCACCTTTTTGAAACCATTTTCTGCAATGAGTTTATCAATAACATATTTTTTGTTCCCCCAAATGAGCATGGCCCAAAGCTTAGAGATGTATTCATAAAATTCCTCCTCATTCATCGAGCTAATTCGTTCAACGGTCCAAGATTGATAGTAGTCGGTACGCTCTTGTCTTTCAGCTATATATTGTTCATGGAGCAGTTTGTCCTTCTGAATGTGTTGGACATATTCTTTGATGTGTTTTCGAAGAAGATCAGTGTTCATGACAGGCTCCAGCAAAAGGGAATTGCTCAAGGAATATTTTGTATTGCTGTTTCCGCACTCAAGTCAGTAACGATTTCGCGGAATTGTTCGAGGGCGGCTTCGAGGTCGTCGACGGTTTCGCGGGCTTGATCTTCAGGTGTGGGCATGGGCCTATTTGGTGGCTGCCAGGCGAATGGGGTTTTTGGTAAATGCCTAGGTCGTTTTTGAATTTCTGGCCATGCTACCCAATCCTTAAAATAAAGTACAGATATTTTGCCGCCCTGATGGTTGGGAAAAGGAGGGAAACACCAATTGTCGGGACTAATCTTAAAAATTGCCTTGTGCGGTCTTGGGGGAGGGGCTTTTTCGAAAAACAGACCAACACTT
>JAQBGS010000035.1:0-8183 GCA_032128535.1 Nitrospirota bacterium | reverse complement strand
GGGGTTTCCTGCCAATATCTTTTTTCCTCAGGGGGTTATTTTGGGAAAATTCACAACTTCCTAAAGGTTGGATTCAAATTCCCGATAAGAAAATACGAATTTGCAGGAAAAAATACCTGGCATGGATGAACCTAGAAGATCTTATTGTAATTCAAAGAATGCTTTGGGATAAGTTTTGTTCGGGTGAGAAGTGATAGGACGAGATAGGATGATATCTTTGCTATCGAATAGTGTAATCCAGTCTCTGAATCCCCTTCATTCACGTAAGGTAATACTCTGAAAAACTTTGGAGGAACGATGAGGAAAGTAGAGGAATGATCGAATTACCCCATACTTCATCAGCTTGTGTTTGGAGCAATATAGGCAATTGGCCCACAATTTTATTGAACAATCATGTGGGGGAATTCCTAAATTTCTCCCGTGAACACGAGGGTTAAACTCATGGACGAACTTAGAAAAATGCGAAAAAAAACGCCGGAAGTCAACACGAAGAAGGATTCAGGGAAAAGCTACAAGGTGCGTTTTCTTATTGGGCTTAGCGCGGCCATGGTTGTCGCCATCTGTGGGGGAGTATCGTGGGTGGTGAATTCCCACAATGTTGAGATTGTCGGGGTACACCAGGCCAAAGCCCTGGCCGATCAAGTGAAGACCTTACGGAATTTTTATACCCAACAAGTCGTTTCTCGTGCCAAAGAATCAGGGATGAAGATTAATTATGATTGGGACGTGGCGCCTAATACGCTTCCTCTACCTGCCACGTTTACGAATGCGATGGGTGAGCAAATCAAAAAAGAAAACCCGGGAACCGCGATTCGGCTTTATAGTCGTTACCCGTTTCCCCATCGAAAAGCGACAGAAGTCTACGACCAATTTGAAACGGAGGCGCTCACTGCACTTGAGCGAAATCCCCAAGCTCCTTTCTACCGAGAGGAAGTCATCAATGGGCGATTGTCCATGCGCTATGCCATTGCCGACGTGATGACTCAAGCTTGTGTCAATTGTCATAATTCCCATCCAGAAACGCCAAAAGTCGGTTGGAAAGTTGGGGACGTTCGCGGGGTAGTGGAGATCATTACCCCAATCGATCAAGTGAATAAAGGTTTATTAAATGGGACCATGATTCTTCTTGGCTGTGTTGCCGTCGGGTTGCTGGTCGTGGCCTGGTTTAGCATCTTTATTATCAAAAAACCCTTACACGAGGCGGTGATGGTCTTATCTGCCACATCAGGACAACTGGCCGACGCGGCCGAACAGCAGGAACAATCGGCCATCTTGCAATCTGGGTCGGCGAATGAAACAACCGCGACGATGGAAGAGTTGGGTGCGTCTTCCGCACGGATGGCCGAACAGTCGGAAGTCGCGTCGACGGGGACGCAGGAGGCCGCTACTCTCACTGAGCAAGGGTCGGGCATGATCGAACTCGCTCGGGATGGTATTGATGCCATGCTGGAAAAAGTCGAAAAAATCGCTGAAGAAATCTTCATTTTATCGGAGCATACAAGTCAGATCGAAAATATCACTCGTCTTGTCAGTGATTTAGCCAATCAAACGAATCTTCTGGCTCTGAATGCCGCCATTGAGGCTGTTCGCGCCGGTGAACATGGTAAAGGTTTTGCGGTTGTGGCAGGGGAGATCCGGAAACTTGCTGATCAGAGTAAGGCTTCCGCTGAAAAAATTAATGTGCTGTTGATTGATATTCAGAAAACAACCAAGTCCACTGTGGCGGTCACACAAGAAGGAACGAAGACCGTGCAACAAGTGAAGATTCATGCTCAAGGCGCCATCGATTCCTTCACGAGTGTTAGAAAAGCGGTGGACAGTGCTTATCAAAGTGCCATGCAAATAACGCTGAATGTGAAACAACAAGCCAAAGCCGTTAAACCCGTTATTGCGGCGATGAGCTCGCTCAATTCTGGAGCGAAGGCAACCGCTGAGGGGATTCATGAAACCAAGGAAGGCGTGCAACGGCTGAAAAAAATCGCTGATACCCTTCAGAGTATGGTGTAACGTGTGACCATAATGGAAGGGATCCAAGAGAGGCCAATCTCGAAGAATATCTCAGTGGGGGTCGAGGCTATTGTGGGGTGGTTGGGCGCTCGCACATCCTCTTGTTGTGGGATCCAGATTTCCCAGGAGGAAACGCACAAGCTGAGTCAAATCATTCAAAACAGAATGACCGCTCTGTCTGTGAATGATCCCATTCGGTATTTTCAGCTTGTTGAATCCCAGTCAGCGGAGGGTGTAACAGAATGGGATCAACTCCTCGCCCGCTTTATGAATGGAGAAACGTTTTTCTTTCGAGATAGCGGGCAGTTCACGCTTCTCAAAGAACAGATTTTTCCTACGTTAATTCAACGCAGGCAAACAGTACGGACACTTCGGATTTGGAGTGCCGGATGTTCAACAGGGGAAGAAGCGTATTCTTTAGCGATTCTTGTGGATCAACTCCTTCCTGATCGCCGGGATTGGGACATATCGATTCTTGCAACGGATATCAATGTCCGATCTATTCAACATGCTCAGCAGGGCATGTATGGCCAATGGGCTTTCCGAAAGGTCGATACCGAGCTGCTACAACGGTATTTCACGCAAACGGGAAGCCAATGGGTTTTGAATCAATCCATTCGGAAGATGGTGACGTTTCGGCAGTGTAATCTTGTTGCCGACACGTTTCCTTCAGCAACGCTGGGGATCAACGATCTGGACCTGATTCTCTGTCGAAACGTCTTCCTGTATTTTCATACTGAAGCGATCGGGCAGGTGATGAAAAAAATGGCGGAGTCTCTGGTATCTGATGGATTTGTTCTCACTGGGCATGGTGAGCTACCTGCGCAAACAGTAGGTGCTTTACAAGCCAAGATCTATCCAGATTCTGTTATTTATCAGCGACCACAAGTGGCTTGTGCCGGGTCTTCTGGGAGTAGCCGATAGGAACATGAAAATCTGTGTAACCACGGTTTTCGCAAGTAAGCTTTTATTCCATCTCAACGCACGCTCATTCTCACGCCGACGCGAGAGTGAATTGCGCTCACGCTGTGGGTGATCCATGCACTGTTCTACCTCAATTTCGCCAATCACATCTGAATACCACTTAATCTTCAATCGACATCACACACGGTATGCTTTGCCACTTTCTTCAGTGAAGGAAATCATTTGCCTCCCCGAGTTGGTCGCCATGGGCAATATGCCAGATCATGTTGTTGGGGTGTTTAACTACCATGGACAATGGGTTCCGGTCATGAATCTGGATAGTCCCTTAGGTCACGTGTCATTTCGGTATAAGATCAGTGACAATGTGATCCTTTTCAAATGGGATGGCTTGGTCAGTGGATTGATTGTCGATGATGCTCGAGATTTGTTGGATATTCAACCCGAACAGATGGAAATGGAATCTCCATCAGAAATTGAATCGGGGCACCCGCACCCATTCATTGCCCATGTGGTGCCACAAGATGATGGTGCCATTAATGTGTTGAATCCACTGCCCCTACTGCAAGATCGAAATGCCATCAGGGGCTACATGCAGACATTGTCTGAGTCTGCCCGTGATGGTGAGCTGAGTCACGCTCCACATCTGATCCGAGGCATGACGCTGTTAGAACAAACCCTGCTGCGAGAGCGTACCACGAACCTCATGGAATCTGATCAAGAAGACCTCTCGGAGTACACTCAACTCGTGGTCATCCGTATCAACCAGGAATACTTTGGGATTGATTTAGGCTTAATACGAGAATGTGCTGAATTTCGGCAGGTAACTCCTATTCCTGGCTGCCCAGATTTCATGGTCGGGGTTATCAATGTCCGAGGTGAAGTCTTGCCCATTGTTGACATGCGGGCCACACTCAATATGTCCACCGAAGAGGGCGAAAAATTCCACAAGGCGATCGTCGTTCAATTTGAAAATATTTTTGTTGGTATTGTTGCGGAAGAAATCATTGAGTCAGTTTTTCTGCAAGCCAGTGATATGGTGTCTGGTTCCTTGACCGGGAGCGGGATGGAAGAAGGGTATATTCGAGGAATTGCCAGATTTCATGACCATAAATTCCTTAAGGTGTTGGATTTGCAGAAACTCCTGATAAATGGAGAATTAACGGTTGACCAAACATTTTCTCAGGTGGCATCTGATCAGCCGCAACTTGTTTCAGAAGAGACTGTTCAACCCGTGGTGGGTGAGGGGAATGAATTACAAACCATTTTTATGCGGGAGAGCAAGGAATCCTTGAGAGATCTCCGTGAATCGATTATGAGTGTACGAGATACGTTGGGTGGCACGGGAGATAAGACAGAGGATTTGGGCCAGGCGGCGCTACAAAGAGCCTTCAACCAAGCCCATTTCTTGATGAGTGCCGCTCGAATGTTGGGGGCCCGGAAAATGGAAATTGTCGCCCGTCGCGTTGAGGATCTCTTACGCGTGGCGAAACGCGGGAAAAACGTACTGACGCTAGAATTTGTTGACTACTTGGACCATGGTGTCAATGGTGTTCAGGCACTCTTGGAAGAATTTACGACAGGGGCCGCGACGGATCTTGATCCCCTCGACTTTTTGGATGAACGTGCTTTAGACCAGGCAGGAATTACTCACGACCCGACGCAAATAGGACTGGATGAGAAGTTAGACCGAAGAGATTATGGGGGAGACGTTTTGGTCGACTCGGTCAAATTAGATAAATTGATGGAGCTCGTCAATGATCTGAAGGCCGTCATTTGTGGTAGGCAGGAATGCCTTGTCGATATCGCGCATCTTGTGGACTTTTCCGATTCCTGGAGTCATGAGGTCTTTGAACACCGCGCCATTGGTATCAAGGGGAATCGTTCAAAACAGTTGATGACTCAGGACGATATGGCGAATTTTTATAAACAGGAAAGCCAACAGCTTACCGTTTTAACGAGTGTGGTGGGTCGTGTAGCGAGAACGGTCGCTGATGAACATCAGCGATTGAGTTCCATCTCAGAGGCAGTAGAGGAACATATTCGATCAATGAGGCTCCTGACTTTTTCCTCTTTCTTCCAACGTTTACCCAAATTCGCATCTGATATCGGTGGGGAAATTCATAAAGAGGTTGAGCTGAGTATTGAAGGTGGGAATATGACAGTGGATAAGCAGGTCCTGGAGGAATTAAAGGAGCCATTGCGTCATATCATTCGAAACGCCATTCAGCATGGAATTGAATCCACAAGGGAGCGGATTCAGGCCGGTAAGCCACAAAAGGGGGCACTTCGGCTCTATGCCTTTCAAATGGGAACCTACCTGCTTCTTGAATTATGGGACGATGGAAGAGGATTGGATATTGAGGCGATCAAACAGGCCGCAGTCAAAAACCAACAGTTTACTAGCGAGGAATTGGAGGTGATGCCTCTTCCGCAAATTGAATCATTAGTGTTCAATCCAGGCTTTTCCACAGACTCTTTTCAGCGAGGTGTTTCGGAAAAGGGAATGGGCTTAGATCTGGTTCAGTCTACAGTTAAGCGTCTCAAAGGAGCCGTGTATGTGGGGTCCACTCCTGGTTCTGGCTGTATGATTCAAGTCCAATTGCCAGGGCCCATGCCGCCTGTTCACCTGTTAATTATTTCGGTAGCTGGTCAGAAATATGGAATTTCCATCGACCAGGTTCAGACGACGACTCACCTGCCTGCCAAAGGATCGAAGACTTCTAGGCATCAGGAATTTGTGGGTGAAGATGGCCAGGTTGTTCCCCTTGTGTCTCTTGCTGATATCTTGGAAGTAGAAGAACAGTTTAAACAGAATGAACTTTGTCCATGCGTCGTGGTCGTCGTAGATGGTAAGCCGCTTGGATGTCTCGTTGATGAAATTTTGTGTGAGCAAGAAGTAAGACCTCAACCACAAGGCCTCATATTAAAAAAAGTACGGAATGTGTCAGGAGCAACCATTCTTAATAGTGGTGAGGTCTGTCTCATTCTGAATCCGGACGATCTCATACGAACGGCCCAGAAACATTTGGCTGTTTCTCTTTCTTCTTAATGGAGTATTCATTGACCCAGGGAATATAGCCCACGTTCGTGCCTCACTCATCCATCTCTTTTCTGCTCGCCGTTTGTCCAGAATTATTAGGGTGACCATGTCCAAAGCCGTAGGTCATGGGGCCGAACCACCCATCAGAACTTTCCTCGTAGGCCAAGGGCTCGCCCCTCTCCAGCAGATGCTTGCCACGTCATCCGACATTGAAATTAGTGGAATCGCAATGAATGGGAAAGAAGCTTTGGAGCTTATTCCCAGGAACAATCCACAGGTCATTTGCACTCAGTTAGAGATGCCCGTCATGGATGGGCTGGATCTCACGAGAGGGATCATGGCCACTGATCCTCGTCCTATTCTTGTAGTGAGTCGTTTTGGGCAACAAGAAGATCCCGAAAGGACGTTCCAACTATTTGAAGCTGGGGCTATTGAAGTATTTTCAATGCCTGATCATGAAAGCAATCAAGCCTTTTCCGCGAGTGCGCAGGAATTGATCAATAAGATCAAAATACTCTCCGGAGTCATGGTCTTTCGAAGACGACAGATACTTCCGCATATGGCGATGAAGCCCAACGACGCTCTTTCGGGGGATAGTGTTCAATCAACTCCGGGGATGGTCGTGATAGGAGCGTCGACAGGTGGGCCTCAAGCTCTCAAAGAAATCTTGGCTCACCTTCCTGTTGAATTTCCACTTCCCATTGTGTGCGTACAACATATTAGCCAAGGCTTCTTGCAGGGTTTGGTCGATTGGCTGGCGGTGGATTGCGCCTTGTCCATAGCCATTGCCGAGACTGGGGAGAGGCCTCACGCGGGAACTGTGTATTTTCCTCCAGAAGGGCGGCATTTGAAATTCGATGCCGATGGACTGTTTCTGGCAGCCGAAGGGCCCAAGGTAGATAACCACCTTCCCTCTGTTACCGTTTCCTTTCAATCAGCTGCTTATCGGTTTGGAAGTCATGTCATTGGAGTCTTGCTCACGGGGATGGGCCAGGACGGAGTCGACGGCATGTTGGCTATTGCGGAGCAAGGAGGGGTCACCATTGCCCAAAACGAGCAAAGCTGTTCGGTATTTGGCATGCCCCAACGCGCTATCGAAGTCAAAGCCGTCTCTCACATTCTTCCTTTACAGGATATTGCATCTATGCTGACCAGCACTGTCTCCAGATAAATAAGTTGGGGCAGCGACTGGTGTATTCCCCAGAAACAATCAAGGAAAGAACTTCTCCGTTGGAACGAATCAGAATTTTATTGAAGAGCCCGATTGCCTGGACAGAAAAATATTACAGAAGTCGCTGGGTACAATGTGTGATCATGGTCTTAAATGAGGGGGGTGAATCCGAGGGAAGAGCCGGAACGGTTCTTATTCAATCTAGGTTGGTGCTAAGAAGAATGGGCCGGCGGAAGGGGCTGTTGAAAAATGGGATTTTTTGAATAGTTATATGAGGCCTTTTTTTTGAATGGACGAATGAATCGTTTATTTCTCTTGGAAAAGACGTCTTTTTTAGGGGATCTCCCACAGAGTGATTGTGGCTTCAGGATTGCTGGAAACACGAAATGTGAGTAAGTAAGGAAAATTGGCGAATATCAAACAATGGATTCTTAAACTGGTGAAGAAGAGGAGGCAAGAGAGGTATAGACACGAAGACGGTTTTCCAAGTCTTTGATTTCGTCGTTTTTCTTGAGCAGCTCCACATCCAATAATTGGATCTGGAGTTCCCCATTTCGAAGCTCATCCTGGAGACTTTGTACCTCCGGATGAAAGCCATCAAGCTTGTGCTGAGTTTGTTGTACCTGACTAGTAAGTTGAGCTTTCGTTTCTTCCAAGTCTTTGGTCAATTGGGCATTGCGGGCCTGTAAGGTTTGCACCTCTTGCGTGGGTTCGGCCTTAGGCGGAGGAGCCTGTCGGGCTTGGATGAGCTGGGTTTTTGTCTCTTGCAACTCTGTGGTTAATTGTGCCTGACTGGCCTGTAAGGTTTGCAACTCTTTTGTGGATTCAGCTGAAGGCGGAGGAGCCTGTCGGGCTTGGGCGAGCTGGGTTTTTGCCTCTTGCAACTCTGTGAGTAGTTGCGCATTGATTTCCTGGAGGTTCCATATTTCTTGAGTTTTCTCTGCCCGCAGCTTAGCCAGATCAGTTTCCATTTTCGTGGGTTTGGCTATAGGCGGGGGAGCTTGTTGGGCCTGGATGAGTTGAGCTTTCGCCTCCTGCAAC
>JAQBGS010000034.1:0-8563 GCA_032128535.1 Nitrospirota bacterium | reverse complement strand
TGCCCTATGGAGTCCGGACTTTCCTCTCACGGATATTCCGTGAGCGATCACCCGGCCCACTTCCACCACCGCCTATCATGGTAGGCCGAGAAGAAAGAGAATGCAAGGAACGCGTGAAGCCTAAGAAGGCTAATCGAGGGTTTCCACTTCCAAATGGTGGGCCATGTAGAGAATGCGATGGCAATAAGAACAGTCCAAGAGCTCATCACCTCGTCTCACTTCAGCGACGAGTTGAGGAGGAAGTTGAAGCCGACAGCCTCCGCAGGAACCATCTTTCACTTCGGCCACGGCAAAGCCTTTTCGCATAGTTTTTAAACGGCTATACCGAGCCAACAATGGTTTGTCCACCGCCTCGGCTACCTTTTGTTGTTGTTGATTCAAAACGGCTAATTCATTGGCCAACTCTGCAAATTGGCTTTCCAAGCGGGCCTTTTCTACATCAAAGGTTTTCTGGGCTTCTTGGACTTCCGCTTCAAGCTCCTGGACGGCTTTTTTGTTTTCCTCTACCCGCTCCATCGTTTCGAGCACGCCCTCTTCGATGGAATCCTTCTTCTTCCTGGCCTGTTCAATTTCAAACAGGTGCGCCTGATATTCTTTATTGGTTTTCAACTCCGACAGGCGACTCCGCACTTTATGCAGTGAATCTTCTTGGGTGGCCAACTCTCGTTCGGCACTCCGTTGTTGCTTGGCAAGGGATTCTCCGGTGTTTTTCAACACTTGGAGACGAGAGAGCATATCTTGGAGGGGAGATTCAGCGGCCTTCAGAAGGTCTGGGGCTTTTCGCTGGGAATCTTGAATCTGGAAAATTCGAAGATCAAACTTTTGGAGTTCAATAAGGAATTGCAGCTGCGAATTCACAAAATCCTCAACATTAATAAAGCCCCATGGACCGTACCAGCCTGTCAAGTCCGGCCCAGTTCTTGGTGGGCCCACCAGGACTTGAACCTGGGACCAACTGATTATGAGTCAGCCGCTCTAACCAACTGAGCTATGGGCCCAAACCCCACAATCGCGTACCATATCTTTTACCATAGATTGGCTCTAGGAAAAATACCTTTTCCACTTTTCTTTGAGATTAGCAAAAAAATTCTTCAGGAAACGATCAATCCAGCTTTTTGGTTTCGAATTTCATGCATTTGAAGGTTTAAGGCATCCACATCATCGTGCCGTCCTTCTCGTTCAGCAATTTTTTGCTGCCCGATTAACTCATCCAGCCGACGTTGTAGCTTTTTATTTCCCAGAATACGCAAACACCCCATGACATGGTCATGAGTATCCTCAAGATACAGATCCCAAACGCTCAATTGTGCCACCACCGTTTCGTAGGCTGGATCATCACCCATCACTCCACGAAACCCTTCGAGATCGACTTGCCCAACCTCATCCCGGAATGGGAGAGCTTGAGCCAGGATGTGCCGATAGACCGGAACAGTAAAAACCTCGGCATCTAATTCCAGAACATGGGTCGGCTCTAGACGACCTTGTAGCAAAAGAATCAGTAAATCACGTTCTTCCAGTTTTCCTGGCGGCAGAGAAACGGTCGGAGGCAATTCAGGCTGTTTGGGTGCTGACCGGGCCGAATCCACCCGTACTCGCAACGTGGGCAACCGCTTCCTGAGTAAATCCTGCCGAATCCCCAGTCGTTCAGAAACCACTTTCAGGTACTCGTCTTTCTCGAGAGGGTTTTTCGTTTTTTGGAGAATTGCTAAGACCTCATCAGCCCGTTGGACTCGATCCTGAATCGAATCTTTTTTGGCCTTATCTAAGACGGACGTCACGACAAAATCCAACAGTGTGGCCGCCCGGACTTCCAACTCTCGAAACGCCTCCACCCCATTCGTTCGAATAAAGGTATCTGGATCCTCCCCTGTTGGTAACACCAATACTCGGACATCCATACCGGAATTCACGAATAAATCCAAGGTCCGCAACGCCGCATTCACCCCAGCCGTATCCCCATCAAACATCAACGTGACGGAGGGCACAAATCGCCTCAATATCTGCACATGGTCAGCCGTCAGGGCCGTTCCCAGAGGCGCCACCACATTCGTCATGCCATGTTCATGGAGGGCAATCACATCAAAATAGCCCTCGACCAGATAAAACCGCTCGGCGGCAGTGGCTGACTGCCTGGCTTTATCTAAACCATAGAGTGTTCGCCCCTTGAAAAATAAATCGGTTTCCGGCGAATTGAGGTATTTGGGAGAGGCCTCATCCTGCAGAACCCGGCCACCAAACCCCAACACGTGTCCCCTGGTATCGGCAATGGGAAACAACACTCGATTTCGAAAGCGATCATAGGTGGAAAACCCTTGGGCCCCGTCTTTCTCTTTTCTGACGACCAATCCGGCATGGTTCAATTCATCCAGTTTGACGGATTGCCGCTCCATCCAATTGGATAAGCCATTCCAGCCTTCTGGCGCATAGCCTAATTGAAAGGTCGTCCAGGATTCCCGAGAAATTCCCCGTTGATCCAAGTAGGCCCTCGCTTCTTGTGCCTCTGGGCCTTCCAGAAGATTTTGGTGATACCAAGAGGCCGCTAATTGGTAAAGATGAAAATATCGCTCACGGGACAACCCAGATTCCGTTCGAGAGATGGCTTGGCGTTGTTCGGGAAGCGCAATCCCCGCTCGCTGACTCAGCTCGCGAAGGGCTTCCATGAAATCCATATTCTCTTGTTTCATGAGAAAAGGTAAAGGCATCTCCCCCGGCCTGACAGCCGAAACAATGAAAGTATTGACTCGCGGGATTGACCGAAAATGATGGTGATTTTTCGGAATGGAAGGGACAAAGGCCTTTAAAATTCTGGCCGGCTTTGGAAAGACTCACATAGGTGGATATCAAATCGACAATATCGATACGTTCCCTAATTTGCTGGATGGTCTCTGAAGGAACGCCTCGTTTTTCATTCATATCCTGAACACCTCAATCAAGCCCGGAAATGCGATTGGCCCCCTTTAAAAAAGCGTTACCCAGGTGGCCATGTAAACGAGCGTCCTCCCAGCACATGCAAGTGAAGATGAAACACGGACTGACCTGCCTCCCGTCCCGTGTTCGCCACGACACGATATCCACTCTCCACAATGTCGCGCTCCCTAGCCATTTTTGCGCACACGACCATGAGTTGCCCCAATAAGGCTGCGTCTGAATCGTGTGTATCATCCAATGACACCACGTGCCGCTTGGGAATGACTAACACATGGACCCGGGCTTGAGGATTGAGGTCGTCGAAGGCAATAACGTGATCATCCTCGTACAGTTTCTTCGCAGGAATCGCGCCCTCCACAATCTTGCAGAAAATGCACTCAGCCATGAGAAGCCTCACCTTCTACTGTACGGATGCCTGACTTCCCAAATCGCTTGCCGAGCTCTTGATAGATTTCCTCTGGAGGAATCGAATAATGTCCGAGCATGACCAAGGAATGAAACCATAAGTCGGCCATCTCATAGATAATCTCATCACGGTTTGAGTTTTTCCCTGCCAGAACGACTTCCCCTGCTTCTTCAACCACTTTCTTTAAAATGCGATCAACGTCTCCATGCAATAATTTTGAGACATAGGAGTCTGAACTGGGATTGGCCTTTCGATCCGCCACCATTTCATAGAGCCGTTGAGTGATCCCGCCCCAGGCCGTACCAGAAGAGATTGAGACCACAGGGTTAGATGTTGAAGGCATGCGCGTAAAAAAGCAGGACCGGGTGCCCGTATGACAGGTCGGGCCTATAGGCTGAGCTTTCACCAGCACCGTGTCCTGATCACAATCCAGAAACACTTCCTTCAGAAGTAGCTCATGACCTGAGGTCTCGCCCTTTTTCCAGAGCTGTTGTCGAGACCGGCTCCAAAAATGCATTCGTTGAGTCTGTTGGGTCAGGTCCCAGGCTTCCTGATTCATAAACCCCACCATCAACACTGTCCCGTCTATCCAATCTTGGACGATACAGGGCAACAGGCCTTGTGCATCAAATTGTGGTGTGGTCGCTTGAGTGTTCTCGCTCATCGGTCGTTATGCAATCGAGACGGGAACCGATCCTGGCCGCATCGGAATACCCTGCTCCGACAAAAATGATTTGGCTTGCCCGATCGAAAAGGTTTGGAAATGAAAAATGGAAGCGGCTAAAACCGCATCGGCTTTCCCGAGCGTAAAGGCCTCATACAAATGGTGAAGCGTTCCGGCCCCGCCGGAGGCAATAACCGGAATCGTCACCGCATCCGATATCGCGGCAGTGAGGGGCAAATCATAGCCATCTTTGGTCCCATCCTGATCCATACTGGTCAAGAGAATTTCTCCGGCTCCATAATCCTTCATCTGCTGAGCCCACTGAACGGCATCTAACCCGGTCGAATTTCGCCCTCCATGCGTAAACACTTCCCACCCTTGAACGCCATCATCGCAACCTGTTGCACGCTTTGCATCAATGGCGACCACAATACATTGCGAGCCAAATCGATTGGCGGCGGCTTTCACAAATTCAGGTTCCTGAACGGCCGCCGTATTGATGCTCACCTTATCGGCTCCGGCTTCCAGCAAACGACGAATATCTTCCAAGGTGCGAATCCCACCACCAACCGTCAAGGGCATAAACACCTGCTCTGCCGTCCGCACCACCACATCTAAAATCGTATCTCGTTTTTCATGCGAGGCCGTGATATCTAAAAAGCACAGCTCATCGGCTCCTTCCCGATCATACACCTGCGCGACATGCACGGGGTCACCGGCATCACGTAGATTCACAAACGAGACGCCTTTGACCACACGCCCATCTTTAACATCCAGACAGGGAATGATCCGCTTAGTCAGCATGTCGACCGAGCCTCCCCAGCCGCATGAACCAGCTCAAGTGCTTCTTTCAAATCCAAGGCCCCCTCATACAGCGCTTTCCCAATGATGATCCCAGAAATATTGCCCCCTATCTCCTGTATCGCTCGAATATCGTCTAATGCGGTGACTCCGCCAGACGCAATAATTGGAACGGGTGAGTGCTCAGCCGCCTCTTGCAATGCGGAAATATTGGGGCCACTCAACATGCCATCTCGAGAAATATCTGTAAAGACGATGCCGCCTAAGGGAAGGTCTTTTATGGATTCAAACACCTGTCGAGGCGTCAGCGTAGAAACGGTCGTCCATCCATGGACCGCCACCAAGCCCTGCTTCACATCAATCCCCACTAAAATTTTCTGCGGGAATTGTTCCGCAACCAATGCCAAAAATTCTGGATCCTGTAAGGCCGCCGTTCCAACCACAACCCGATCCACACCACTAGATCGATAGGCCTGAACGGTGTCGACATTTCGGATTCCGCCACCCACTTGAATAGGAATGCTCAGTTTCTTGGCAATCGCTTCAATCTGAGGGAGATGTTTCGGAATTCCTGCCACGGCTCCATCTAAATCCACAATATGCAGATACGGTGCACCAAGATTTTGCCACTGCTCAGCCATCCCAACCGGATCATCGGAATACTGGGTGACCTGGCTCATCTCGCCTTGTCGCAAGCGGACACATTTGCCATCTTTTAAATCAATCGCTGGAATCAATAGCATCGGGTCGATTACCTCAAGCGCAGACGAAACCGCCTACGGCGCAAGCGGAGCGCCTTGTCCAACAGGAAATGCCTCCATGACTTTCCTGACACCTAATTCTGCAAGTTCCTGAGCGGTCACAAATCCTCCGCTCTTTTCAAAAAACCCGACAATATCTTGGGTGAGCGGTTTCTGTTCTTCAAAAAACTCTCCCTTCCACAGCACCGTCCCGTCGGTCGGTTGAACGAGGAATACTTCAAATCCCACCGCGGCTGGCTTCGCCCCAATCCTGGACCCATCACGTTCGCGATACGTCCGAACGATGCCCATCAACACCCCATCCACGCTCAAACGAGCCCCAACCTCTTTGGCTAATGCTTGGAATGCGGTGCCCGAACTCTCTTCACCTGGGATAGCAGAAAGGCCTGCTTCACCTGCTCCGACCACCCGCAAGGTCGGACGAGCACGAAGGACCGACTCAACTCGTGTGGTAATCAATTGTGCCGCCGTGTCAGAAACGGAATAGAGATCTTTTTGGGAATCAGACCGGTTAGGTTGCTCAGCACCCGGCAACCGAAATTGGGTACGGATTTCTTCTGGGTCTCTCACCCCTCCCCCTCCATGCGTCTGCCCATAAGCCCATTGAGGGGCTTGAAGCGCCTGGAACGGTAAGATGGCAATACTGGAAATGCTGGAAGGATCAAATTGCGGGGCAGATTGAACCTGAACTTTAGGAGGCACGCATCCGAGCACGAAACTGAGCCATCCAATCATCACGATCACCAACCAGACAGCCTGATGTTTGTGGCACCACGTCCTTATCGTGAAAAAGCTGGGGTTCATTGCCACTCGCCAAAATTTTTTAAGACCTGCAATCCAACAGCCTGACTTTTTTCAGGATGAAATTGCGTGGCAAAAATATTGTCTTTCCACACACTGCTGGCAAAGGGTAGGCCATATTCCGTTTGCGTGCTGACTAACGCATGGTCTTCTGGTTCGACGTAATACGAATGCACAAAATAGACATAGGAATCGGTATCAATTCCTTGTAAGGGTGGCGCGGGCTTTTCAATACGAATCGTATTCCATCCCATATGGGGAATTTTAAAGGAGGACCCCACGTCTTCAGACAAGGGAATCGCTTTGACTTTTCCCGGCAACAGACCCAACCCCTTGTGATACCCAAATTCTTCGCTTTCGGCAAACAAGAGTTGGAAGCCCACACAAATGCCAAGAAAGGGTTTACCCGTTTGAATAGCACGGTGAATCGGCTCCACCAGCCCATAGCGAGTCACGTTGTCCATACAATCACCAAAGGCCCCCACGCCCGGCAACACCACATGACTGGCCCGGTCAATCATCGCAGGCTCCCGTGTCACCACGGCTTCATGACCGACGTGTTCAAATCCCTTTTGCACGCTGCGAAGGTTACCCATCCCGTAGTCAATGATCGCAATCATGATAATTCAAACCCATCCGGCTTCTCATTGAAGACATTCGCCACTGATTACAACAGGCCTTTCGTAGACAACACACCCGAAATCCGATCCTCCCGTCTCACGGCTTGATCCAATGCCTTGGCGAACGCTTTAAAAATGGCCTCCATGATATGGTGCGGATTCCGGCCATAGAGCACATTCACATGAAGATTCAGCCCGCCCTGACTCACCAAAGCCTGGAAAAAATCTTCAAAGAGCCCCAGGTCGAATGATTTAATATACCGGGTCGGCAACGCCACGTTGTAGACGAGATACGGCCGCCCACTCAGATCCACCGTGACCTGTGCCAACGTTTCATCTAATGGGACCGAGGCAAAACCAAATCGTGCAATGCCTTCCTTTGTCCCCAGCGCTTGATTGAGCACTTGGCCCATGACGATCCCAATGTCCTCAATCGTATGATGATCATCAATCTCGATATCCCCCTTGGCTTCGACCATGAGATCAAAAAATCCATGCTTACCCAAGAGATTGAGCATGTGATCCAAGAACGGAATCGAGGTCTGAATCGTGTTTTTGCCCGCGCCATCAAGGACCCATTTCACATGAATAGCCGTTTCAGCCGTTGTTCGCTCTTGTGAGGCAGATCTGGGAACAGATTGTTGACTCATGTCCATCGACTCTCCATGGATTGACTGTGTGCATCAAACCCCTCCAACGCGGCGAGGCGCACAACAGCACGTTTGGCTTTAAGCAAGGCGGCCTGAGAATAAGCCACCACATTACTCCTCTTCACGTATTCATCCACACCTAAACTGGAAAAAAACCTGGCACTCCCTCCGGTCGGTAACACATGATTCGGACCGGCTACATAATCCGCCACCGCTGGCGGTGTATAGCCCCCCACAAAAATTGCCCCGGCATGACGAATGCGAGGGAGATAATCCCATGCTTTGTTGATATTCAACGAAAGATGTTCTGGCGCAATCCGATTGGCTAAAGCACATGCCTCGTCTAGGGTTTTCACCACAAAGGCCACGGCATGGGTCCCAATCGAGCGTGAGGCAATCTCGTGCCGGCCTAACTCACCCAATTGGCGGTTCACCTCTTTGACGGTTCGTTTGGCCAAAGCTAAGGACGTGGTCACAAGATAGACACACGCCTCCTCATCATGCTCGGCTTCACACAGCAGATCCGCCGCGACATGACTGGGATTACTGGTCGAATCCGCGACAACCAAGAGTTCGCTTGGTCCCGCAATCATATCAATATCAACGTGCCCATAGACAAGCCGTTTGGCTGTCGCCACGTACAGATTTCCAGGACCAACGATTTTGTCCACAGGGCGAATGCTGGCCGTTCCATAGGCTAAGGCTCCGATGGCTTGCACTCCCCCCACTCGATAAATTTCATCGACCCCCGCAATATCAGCAGCTACTAACAAGGAAGGATGAATAGAACCTGAGGGCGTCGGGGTACACATGACGACACGACCCACTCCCGCAACTTTTGCCGGGATGGTGTTCATGAGCACCGAAGACGGGTACACCGCTTTCCCGCCAGGAACATAGACACCCACCGCATCAAGTGGCGTGATGAGTTG
>JAQBGS010000033.1:0-7641 GCA_032128535.1 Nitrospirota bacterium | reverse complement strand
TCCATTAGTGTCTCCTTGGCTTATCGAAGATATTGTTCAATCAACTTGACTTCTGTTTCGATGCGCAACACTTCGACTCCAGCACGCTGTTGTCGATATTGGTGCATCGCCTCTTTAAATTCTTTAAGTCGGCCAAGCCAGGTTTGTAAGGCTGCTGGTTTTTCTTCGGGATGGTCATGGACCCTCCGCAAGAGTTGCACCGTAACGCTCAGGCCGTCGTGTTGCAGCTTCCATTGTTCCTGCTGCTGTTGCCTCCCTCTGAGGTCAAGATTCCGGACTTCTTGAATGAGAGGGTCCTTGGAATCCGGAGCCTCACGCAAAAACTTCATCCGATCAGAAATCTTCTCAATGTTGATGGTTAATTCCGTAATATGGCGTTCGATATCAGTGAGGATGGATGGCAAGGGGTGCATTGCCTCAGTTGCGGCCAATGAGGTTCCTATGATCCCCATGGTCAAGGTCAGCACCAATGCGAAAACGTTTGTCATGCGTGACATGCTCATAGCCTATGCCTTTCTTTGTAATCCAAGTGGGTTGGCAGTTGAATGAAATTTTGAGAAAAACGGGTGTATTTTTACGACAAGACCTGTTGGCAGAGAGGACTGTCCGGTCTGAGTGTCAATGTGGGCATCCTCTGTAACACTGGAACTTCCACAAAGGCAAACGCGTGAGCCGGTTACCATTGTGTTTCTGACACATCATCTATCTTGAGATGAGAGTGGCTCACTTTAGCCTGAACGTTCACCCGGAGCAACTGCCAAAATTATCAGGATGAATCATTTGTTCAACTGGGTGCATGTGCTTTTGTCTCGTCTTAAAAATTTCGTTAGCTTAGGCCACATCATTCCAATATTCAGTGAGGCCTAAATTTCTGAACTCCGATGGCGCTGCTGGGGACACGTCCTTTGTGGTGCTGTATGTTTTGTACTTCATGGGATTCTAGTTCGCAAGAAGGCTCTATAGGGTCTGTACAGTCCTCTCTTCTTCCTCGCTTCCCCCCGTCGGCTTCGCATTCCAACCTGCAGCTTTCTTTGCCTGACGGCGCAGTTTCGCATAGAGGTGTTACATAGGTAGCGGACATCCATCCCCCTTCGTCATACCTGCATGTTTGTGGCAGGTATCCATCTGAAAAGAAACTAAGACGGATTCCCGATTAAAAATGTCGGGAATGACGAGGGTCGGAGGCGAGTTCTGGAAAACTTTTCCAAGCTCATCATTGTGGGAGAAAACCAGGATAGCAGGGCTAACGAAGGAGTTTGTCGTAGTCAGCGTGAGTTCCGATCCAAAACCACAAGATCCCATCCGAAACGTCAACCCCAATTGTTCGATAATGTAATCCTACGCGGGCTGACCAATAACGAGAGACTTTTTTGAAGTGCAGGGAAGGATGACGTGGATCAGCTTTTAACAGCGCAAAGGCCTTATCAGCAAGAACTTGAATGGGAGAAGGGAGCGCTCGATAACAAGACCAAAATTCAGGAGAAGCGTGGTGATTCAAAGCCTGGTCGATTTTCCAGCTTCGTGGGCGTGAAGAGCGCGGTCAGCGATGGAGTCAAGTTTCCCGGCCTCGGCATCAGCGGTGAACTGAGCATCCCAGGTCTGAGCATCAAATGAGGTATACCACGCACGGAACTTGGCGAGTTCCTCCAATGAGAGAGTCTTTATCTGTTGTTCAATCGATTCAATCTTACTCATCCAATCACCTCCCTGAATAGCAAAAGTATATCAAGAGACATGGCTGCTGTCAGCAACTGCCCAACGCCAACAATCACGCTGAAAAATCGGGCGGGACGTGAGACAGAAAATGGAAATGTTCCCTTTCCCCCCAAACAAAAGGCTGGTTCTGGATCTGAAGATGCCTGAAACACCAGGACTGACTGAAGCCAAAATCATTGACGATTTAGTGAGACAACTTCCGAATTTCTTTTCCTACTTTGTAAGTTTTTTCGTGGTCGGTACCCTTTGGATTAAACACCACATGCTCCTCAACCCCCTCACCAAATCCAATGAGGGGACGTTTTGGCTCAATCTTGTTCACCTCCTGTTTCTGACCTTGACTCCTTACACGGCTTCGCTCTTTGGTCATTACGATGAAGATCCCATTGTGGTCTTTCTTTTCTCTGGTTCCATTGGCCTTGCCGCTTTTTCGTTGCATATCCTCCATTTGTACGTTATCGCCAAGCCCGAATGGTACGGTGAGGATGTTGCCGAGGAGTGGAAGCACCCCAACTGGCTGGTGGCCTACCCCGCCACTATTCTTGCCATAATTTCCATGTCCCTGGCCTTTGTCAGCGTCACCGGTGCCATCCTGGTGTGGGTGATTTTTCCGTTATCGTTAGTTCTATACACAGTTCTTGCCAGGGGAAAAAAGTAATTTCGAAAATCAAATGTTGTCCTGTTTCTGAACATGTACCTTTGGAGCGGTGTCGTCAGCCTTTTTGATAAGACAGAGAAGTTCACCATACTTCAAAAGACCAAGGGCCAAACAACGCCGAGAGGTAAATGATGTATGAGAAACTAGCTCTTCTGGCGATATTTGTTCTCATCTATAGTTCAGTCGGCGGCGGCGTTGAGCGCTCGCCGGTGAGTGGCCCGATTGTTTTTACGGCCTTTGAGCTGCTTGTCGGGCCTTTAGGGTTGGGCCTCCTGGGTTTTGAAGGGAATAGGGAATTACTTCGGATTCTTGCGGAACTGACACTGGCACTGGTGCTGTTCACCGATGCGGCCGGTGCCGATCTTGGTGTTTTGGGCAAGGGATGGGCACTCCCTACAGGTCAATCAAATTCAAATTGCCGACTTAAAGGAGGAAGAGTTGATGAAGTTTGGCTGGAAGGCGCTTAATGCCGGGCTGAAGCAACACCTGGTGTGGTCGTTGCTTCAGCCAAGTTCCTCACGTTCAGGAATAAGCTCTGGCATGCCCTATGGCATCTTGTTCGGTGTCATAGATTGGGACGATCTCCGAGAGGTGGGACCAGTCTAAATGATTCCGAATATAGATCGGTGGTTTTACAATGCTGATCTGAACGTGGTGAGGTCGCATATTGTGGTACCAGAGAAACAATTCTCCCAGGCCCGTCGAGTCAATATCTGTGACGCCGGAGAAATCCAAAATGATGTGGTGACAGCCCGATTCTTTGGCCGCCAAGATCCGCGCCTGGATGCCTGTGGTGGTGTTACGCCTAAACTGACCGGCAAGAGCGATGATTTTCGTTTGTTGCGGGTGTTGTTCACGAACCTGAAGCATAGAATTTACCTCCGGGCTATGAAAGGAGTGGCAATGAGGGTGGTTGAATACTAGTGAATCCCTTTATGCCGGTTGGAGCAATTCACCAATTGGAGTAGTGGAATATATGTATACAATTCTCAGGTCATTTATAAGAACTCCCTTCAGAGTGAAGGGCAGAAGTGCGAGCTCGACGTTGAATGATCTGGGGTGGGACGGGTGCGGATGGTCCGGGGTAAGGCTGACGGAAAAGTGGGCTATAGATGTTGACCCAACGAGATCATAAGGCCCCGAGCCAGCCCTCTAAAGGGCTGGCTCGCGGGTTTTGCCGTTGTACAGAAACGAACCTTAGACAGGCTTTTAGCCTTTGATGATGGCGACGGCAGAGGCATGGCCATCTTTGGTCACTTCTGCTTTCACCTTGGCGCCAGGCTGAACTTTTCCAATGATCATGGTGCTCTTGTCGACATGAACACGTTGTTCTTTGCCGGAGCTATCCATGATGACGAAAAAAGAGCCATCAATTTCCATTAAGGTCCCTTGCACGACCGGACTGCCTTCAGGGGGAGTTGGCGCACTTTGGACAAAGGAGGCAGTGGTCACTCCAAATACACAGAGTATGGCGAGCACGGTAATTAGTCTTTTCATAACAAACCTCCATAGTGTTGAGAGAACAAAGAAATTGAATAATGCCCCAGGGCTCTCAAGGAACAATACGCGTAAGGAGACATAGAGCAATAAAGATACCTATTCAAAGGAACAAAGAATTTTGTTCAATAAATCAACCGGGTTGCTGATGAGAGTCTTGGGAAAACTGTGGAAACACGCGGAGGCTGATGTAGGAGGGATCCTACAAATAGGGTCGATAGCATTCAGTGCGGGGAATCATTGTCTGGGG
Organism: Nitrospirota bacterium; assembly: GCA_032128535.1. Taxonomy (GTDB): domain Bacteria; phylum Nitrospirota; class Nitrospiria; order Nitrospirales; family UBA8639; genus Nitrospira_E. The sequence goes on along the minus strand of JAQBGS010000033.1, from coordinate 3,520 downwards.
GGGTTCGTCGGGTCGCACTGCAGGCACTGAACGAGAAGTGATCACTGACAAGGAATATGAAGCGGGTCTCTTCCTCCTAATCTATTAGGAAATCTTCTATCACACATCTCTCACGCCGCAACTGATCACTGAGATGGCAGGCGCTTCATGGCGATGGCCGGTTCATGATGGGGTGTTGGCGGGTCAGGTGAAAAATAAACGGGCTCAAGGCCAAGAGCGCAATGAGGTTGGGGATCGCCATGAGGCCGTTCAGGATATCAGCGATGGTCCAGACCATTCCCAAATTGCCCATGGCCCCGATGGGAATTGCGATGACCCATAATATTCTAAACGGGTAAATCGCACGCACGCCCAACAAATACTCCGCACACCGTTCACCGTAATAACTCCATCCTAAGAGAGTGGTGAAGGCAAACAAGATCAAAGCCAGGGTGACGACGACCCCACCACCTTGGGCTAAGCCCGTGTTAAAGGCCTCAGAGGTAAGAGCCACTCCGGTTTGGCCGCTGGTCCACGACCCAGTCAGAATAATGACCAGGGCAGTCATCGTGCATATGACAATGGTGTCAATAAACGTCCCGAGCATCGCGATGAGTCCTTGATGAACAGGGTCCTTGGTTTTCGCGGCCGCATGCGCTATGGGTGCGCTTCCCATGCCGGCTTCATTGGAAAACAGACCACGGGCCACGCCAAAATGAATGGCCATCAGCACCGTGGCGCCGGCAAAGCCTCCAGCTGCTGCGGTGCCGGTGAAGGCATGATGAATAATCGTCATCAACGCAGTGGGAACCTGGTCCACATTAAGCAGAATAATAATCAGCGCTCCCACAATATAGAAAATGGCCATGAAGGGGACTAATGTTGCAGCAACCGCACCCAGCCGACGAACGCCGCCAATAATGACCGCGCCTGTAAAAACGGCCATCACCAGTCCGGAAATCCACACGGGCAAATGAAGTGAGGATTCCACTGCAGTGGCCACCGTATTGGCCTGAACGGTATTGCCAATGCCAAAAGCAGCCAAGGCCCCAAAGAGGCTAAACAAGACGGCGAGCCAACGCCAACGAGACCCTAAGCCATTTTGAATATAATACATGGGCCCCCCCACGTGATTGCCTAACTCATCGACCTCGCGAAAATGGACCGCCAAGACGGCCTCGCCATATTTAGAGGCCATTCCGAATAAAGCCGTGACCCACATCCAGAACACCGCCCCTGGGCCACCCAAATAAATCGCCGTCGCGACACCGGCGATATTGCCACTGCCCACAGTGGCGGACAGGGCCGTCATGAGTGCTTGAAAGGGAGTAATGTCTCCTTGGTCATCCGGAGGGGAAGCGCGACTGCGCCACAGTAATCGTAAACTAAATAGCAGTCTTCGCCAGGTGATCGCCCGCAACCCCACGGTCAAATAGATTCCGACTCCCACCAATAGGGTCAGCATCATGGGCCCCCAGATGACGCCGCTGGTGGCATTCAGGAATTGTTCAACGGTCTCCATACGACGTATTCCTCGACGATGCGCTGAGTGAAATCTCGCCTAGACGATACCATTTCCCTTCACTAAGAATAGGTGGACATTCTGAACATTGTGTGGAGCCTGTTGCTGAGGCGTGGCTGGTTTGAATGAATCTTGAGAAAGATGACGGATGGCACTGCCAGAGACCGCAGATGCGACACTTCATCCCGGCATGCAATCCTTCGGCCTCGGCATGTTGATCGAAGCGAACAATTGAGTCTCTTCGTCAGGTGTAGAGAAACGCCATGCGCCGACGAGGATATTCAAGCGCAACGGGCCGATTTGTACCCGTTTGAGATCCAGAACTTTGAGGGGCGTGTGAAATTTGGGATCTTTCAGGGCATGAAAGAGGCGACGGAGATGTCGATTTTTCCCCTCCCGCAAGACGACCTCTAGCTGAGTTTTTGGGCCGACCTCTCTTGTCTTGGTTATCTTGTGGACTTTCAAGATTCCGATGGAGGTGGGAACGCCTTGTAAGGTACGGGAGAGGTCGTCATCTGAAATTCTTCCCCGGATCTCAACTTCATAGATTTTTTCGCATCTGCCTGGCTCCGTAAGCCGGTCGACCATGGTGCCATCTTGAGTAAAGAGCAAGAGGCCGCGGGAGTCTTTGTCCAGGCGCCCGATGGGGACCCATCCTTCCTGCAACATGAACGGGGGGAGCGCGTGATAGACCGTTTTTCTTTCCCTCTCATCTTTTCGAGTGACAAGAAACCCTTTGGGTTTGTGGAAAAGGATGACGCGGGTCTGCTCCAGTCGAGAAGGCGCTGATTCGGCGATTGGCAAGGACTGAATATTGGAGCGGTGCTTCTTGGTAAGTGGTGCCTCGCCTTTCATGTGCGCTCCGCTTCCTTTCGTCGGTGGGGGAAGGTGGCAATATTACCGCAGTTTGCCCAACGACCGACAGGTCACGTTACGCGTACGAATGGAATCCAAGATATGAGTCAGAGCAGCTGATGCGGAAGGAGTGGGTCCCGGGCGGGAGATGTCAATGATTGAAAGTCTTTGCAACCTAATCTTTAAGGGTTAGGCGTGGGTTCCCATTCGCGGGCAAGTTGTTGGGCGGTGTCCACTTCCTCAGGGGACATGAGGCTCGACACATGATCTCTGAGTTTTCGAGCATTGTCTACACCTTGGGCTGCGGCTAAGTTGTACCACATATGCGCTTGGACGAAATCTTGGGGTAGGCCACCTTGTCCGACATGGTACAAATATCCCAGATTGTGCTGGGCGTCGGCATGGCCTTGCTGCGCCGCAAGCCAATACCACTGTCTCGCTTCCGTATAATTCTGAGGCACACCCACACCAGTGGCGTACAAGAATCCTAAGTTAAATTGGGCCGCCGCATAGCCCTGTTCCACCGCGAGCCCATACCAATACAGGGCTTGGGGATAGTCCTGAGGAACCCCCTGTCCATATTCATACAACATTCCCAGAATATTTTGTGTAGAGGCATCCCCCTGGTCCGCGGCGAGGTAGTACCAGCGAAAGGCTTCCTGGAGATCCTGGGGAACCCCCTGGCCCTTCTCATACAGAATGCCCATATTCACCTGAGCCTTGATGTCCCCCTGTTGAGCAAGGGGAAGAAATTCGTTGAGGGCCGTTGCATAGTCGCCTTGATCATAGGCAGCCACCCCAGCTTGAAAATCGGCATGGGCGGGAAAGGGCACGAGAAGAAGGAGGAGGGTCGGAACGATGGGGTTCAGAATTCGAGTGAAGTCCATGGGAATGATCCAACGCAACCTATTCAGAAAGAGTTTTATTCAGTCTAAAACGGAAGTCGCGTTACCACCAGACCAACGTTAGGGAATACTGAAACGTTTCTGAATAGAAGCGGAAAATTAATGCTTCGATTATAAGGAGATTAGCCAGAACAGCTGATACGGAAACCCTGCAAAGGCTTACATGTACAAGGCTATGTGGCTCTGCCTTACTGATGAATACCAGTGACGAACACACCATGGGAAGAGGCATCCGTTGGGTGCCATTCTCACTTGGAAT
>JAQBGS010000032.1:0-3099 GCA_032128535.1 Nitrospirota bacterium | reverse complement strand
TGTTTCATGCCGTTGCCGTTCTTCCTCAGCTTTCTGGCGTTCGGTCAAGTCACGCAGTGAGGTCAGATAGGCAGATTCATTTTCCCATTCAATGGGCACCACTCGCATTTCTACAGGCGTAGAATTCAGGTCCTGATGTCGGATCGCAATTTCTCTTGTTTCTCCTTGCATGATCGGAAATCCGAATGGTGCCCCCAGGAGTTCTGATGCTGATTGCTGAAAAAGGTGTTCCGCCGCAGGGTTGGTAAAGCGAATGAGGCCGTCCGTGCCAACCACGGCTAACCCATCTGCCGAAGATTGCAAAATGGTTCTGGATTGCCGCTCCAAGGTTTGAATGCGACGCAGGTTAGTAAGTTGATTGACGGCTTGTTGAATATGACGACAGAGGAATTCTTCTGAGAGCGTATCTTTGATGAAGTAATCTTGGGCTCCCAGCCTAATGGCTTGGGCGGCCATTTCCTCGGTGGCGCATCCGACAAGAAAGATGATGGGAGTCTCCGAGGGCGCATATTGGTGTGTGGCGTTCTTCAGGAATTCTAATCCTGTCATATCCCGGAGCTGGTCATTGACAAGCATGCAGTGAGGGGGAAGCCTCCCGCAGGCCTCCAGGGCTTGTTTTCCTGTTTCCATTTCTTGGATGTCCAAATGTAAGTGGGCTGTATGCCGAATCCAGCGAATATACCTGGATCGGTCAATGGAGTTGGTATCGACAATAAAAAGACGGAGAGTCGTCATCTGAGATTGAGCCATGTCAGTGGTCATGGGCAATGTAGAAATGTTGCAAATGAAGATGATGAAACGTTATTCGGTTGTGGCTGAGAGGGGGTAGTCTCAAACTAGGATCATTTTCTATGGATGGGCATGATTTTTTCGGCTCGGAAAGTCCTAAAAGGTGGCTTGAATTACCAAATCTGGAAGGTATGAATGGCTATTATCATACTCGTGACGTAGGCCTGTTTCAAGATATTATTTCGTTATGGAATGGACCAACCGGAAGAAGGAAGAAGTGAGAAGGGGAACGTGAAAAGTAAGTAGTGAGAAAGAAAGGCAACGAATAAGCCGAGGAAGTGGAGTGATGGTGCGAAAAGTTGGCTGTTCGTCCTTTTGCTTTTCTCCTTTCCCTTTCTACCTAATCAAATGTGCACCATGTGCTGGGCGCTCTCGTGGGCGGGCAGGGGAGGGGAGATCCAATAACCTTGCATGGCGTCGCAGCCATGTTCTTCGAGGAAGTCCACTTGCTCTTGAGTTTCTACCCCTTCCGCAATGACTTGGAGTCCTAATGCTTGGCCCAAAGAAATGATGGCTTGGACGATGGCGGCATCGTTGGGACTATGTGGAAGTTGTTGTATAAGGCTTTGGTCGATTTTGATTCCATCAACCGGGAAAAATTTAAGGTATCGTAATGACGCATACCCCGCCCCAAAATCATCAATATAAAGATGGACGCCCATGGCTTTGAGTTCGCGCAGCGTTTGGAGCGTTTCGTCGGTTTCGTGAATGAGAAACGTTTCGGTCAACTCTAACTTGAGATTTTCTGGATCCAAATGGGAGCGCTTGAGAATATCTTCAATGAGGGTTGGTAAATTCCCCTGATGAATTTGACGTGCTGATAGATTGACCGCCACATGAGGGGCGGTGAATCCTTGCTTTTCCCAATATTTGGCTTGCTTGCTTGCCGCCCGTAAGACCCATTCGCCAATGGGGATAATCATGCCATTTTCTTCCGCTTGCGGAATAAATTGATTCGGGCCAATGAGTCCTTGGTAGGGGTGGTGCCACCTCAAGAGCGCTTCCATTCCGATAATTTGCTTGGTGCGAAGGTTCATTTGCGGTTGGTAATGAAGGAGGAATTCTTTTTTTGCTAACGCTCGACTGAGCTCCACCTTCAGCGTGGAGCCATCGAGGCCTGCGGTTTTCATTCCGGCCGTATAGAACTGATAATTGTTTCCTCCTTGGGCTTTAGCCCGGTACATGGCGGCGTCTGCATGAGAGAGCAGTTCTTGGGGATTGGCGCTATCCCAAGGGTAGATCGTGATACCAAGGCTTCCGGTAATTTGGAGTTGATGGTGATTGACGATGATGGGTTGCGCCAACAGTTGGAGAACGCGTTGCGCAACTGCGGCCACATCTTCAACGGACACGATTTGTTCCAGTAAGACTGCAAATTCATCTCCGCCTAAGCGCACACCGGTGTCAATTTCTCTGATGCATTTTTTGATGCGAGTGGCGACGGTTTTGAGTAACGAATCTCCACATTCATGTCCGAGCGTGTCATTGATGGCTTTGAAATGATCAAGATCCAAAAACATCAGGGCCAGGGCCATGTCATTGCGATTGCAGCGAGCCACCGCATAGTTTAACCGTTCATAGAAAAGACCGCGATTAGCTAATCCTGTGAGGTGATCGTAATGCGCTAATTGTGTGATGCGCTGGGTGGCCCGATGACGCTCCATGGCGTAGCGAATGGCTCGGCACAATGTCGAGCTGCTGGTCTGTCCTTTAATTAAGTAATCCTGAGCTCCGCTTTTGACGGCGAGAATGGCTTGGGCTTCATCCTCTACGCTACTCAGAATCAAAATAGGGGCCTCTGGACAGTATTGGATAAATTGGGGAATGGATTCAAAGGTTTTGCCTTCAGGTAAATGTAAATCCAAAATAATGGCCTGAAAGGATTGCCGTTGAGCGAGGTCTAAGGCTTCACTGACGGAGAGCCGTTGTTCCAGTGTGTATTGATTTTGGAGCCCTTCCTTCAGCATATTGTTGATCATCAAAGCTTCTTTGTGATCATCCTCAACCAAAAGGAGCTTAATCATAAGTGGCCCTTTCCTGTTTTTGCTCGTTCATCCTGGTCTTTTAGCAATAAGTGCTAAATTGTTTTTTCTACTCATCTTCTCGGATATTGGCTGGCTTTCTTGATGGTTCCTGAAGACTGTGTGAAGTGGTCATTCACGATATCGTGGATCAATAATCATTAAAAATATAATAAATACAATTAGTTATGATATTTTATCAATGCAAAATCATGGACAATCCATGATGGGACAATCGAATAATATAGAAAAACACCTATTTTTTTTTGGCGAGGTGATTTTTCAGGAT
>JAQBGS010000031.1:0-6929 GCA_032128535.1 Nitrospirota bacterium | reverse complement strand
CCCAAGCATAGGGGAGAGCGAACGACCATGAGAAGGAAGGGGATTGTCTAGCACGGATATCGGGAAGACCGTCATCGAAGCGGTTCTCTAGATCACGGGGTCCCGGTGCTGGTCGTGTGCGTGTCTACACTTGCGCGTTATTTTTCCAAAGGAAAGGTAATCACAATCGCTCCCATGACATCCCCTACTTTGAAATCCCGTTTTGGGCTTAAGGGGTGCGTATTGTGACACGTGACACAAGCTTCTGATGTGGCGGTATCCGCATAGATGGACTGGAAAAATTTCTTTTTCCCAGTGGCCACTTCCCCTCGTTGCGGGACATCGGGATTCTTGATGAGCTGTTCCAACCCTTCCCGCTCAAATGGGGTGGCAGGACCATTTCTTTGATAAATTGGCCAAAGGCTGATTAATCGGTACCGAATGCCGATTCCTGATTCGGACACAATTTTGCTGGCATAGTGGAGAAACTGAGCGGGTAGGGGAATCGCATTTTTATGCTCCCAGTCTTCTTTCGCGAGGACGATACCTTGGTCCTGCATTCGTTTGACGACATGCGTGGTATAGATCTGTCGGTCCGCCTTGATGATGCCAATCATATAGTCCGAGACGGTGGCGGGAGCAATCCCTTTACTAGGGCTCTCCTTGGCCGCTTCAATAGACAGGCTGGAACTGACCAGCAGGATTGCCACAAATGTGACCGTCTTAAAGTGAGCGAGAGGGGCTGTCGGTTTTCTTCCCATGATACATTATTCCTTTCAGGTGTTTGATTGAGGTACTGGAAGAGGAAAAATAATATGACAGGTCGTTCCATGATTCTTTTCACTTTCCAGACGGATCTGTCCGCCCGCTTTGGTAATAAGGCGATGGGCTATGGTTAAGCCTAGTCCAGCTCCCTCTCCTTGGCTTTTGGTCGTGAAAAAAGGATCAAAGACTTTGGTTAAGTGTGAGGGCGCAATTCCTATTCCTGAGTCTTTAATGAGGATATGTATTTCCTGGTCCTTGATTCCGGTGGTGACTTCCAACGTTCCCCCTTCCGCCATGGCTTGCAAGGCATTGCTGATGACGTTGGTAAATGCCTGTCCTAATTCATCAGGGTTGGCTTGAATAGGGGGCAATGGTTCAAACTGAGTATTGACGGTGATGGGTGAGGAGGCAACCAGGGCTGTTGTGGCAGACAGAACCTTTTCTAATTGTTCATTGATGTTGGCGCGAGTTTGTGTATCCAAAAAAAATTTGGTGGTCATCTGACCCGTAAAGTCACGGACCACGGCTGCCATCCGTTTCCCATGTTGGACGATGCCTTTAGCGTATTCTTTGATTTGATCGGATTCGGCTTCGTCCTGAATGGCTTCACCCAAGCCAATGACCCCGACCAACGGATTATTCAGTTCATGGCCGATTCCGGCACTGAGAACTCCCAGACTGGCCATTTTTTCTCCCTGAATAAGTTTATCCTGTAACAGGCTTTCTTCCGTCATATCTCGAAGGGCCAGCCCCACAGAGGGCTTTTTGCCAGGTGCGGTTTGTACGGCAAATAATCGGTACCGATACGTCCGGTTGTTCAGGCGAAGTTCCTGACGACCACTATCGGCGTCATCCTGTTGCGTAGCCACCAAGGGGTCACGGAGGGGTGCTGGATTTTGACTGGGCAAGGAAGAGGTGGGCAACATCGCGGCTTGAATGTTTTGGATTTCACCGTGTAATCGTTTCTGTGTTGTCGGATCTACCTTAAGCCATTGAAATAAGGAATCCCCTATTATGTGCCCATTATTGAGGTTTAACGTCTCTTTGGATGCCTGGTTAAGATACTCAATCTGTTCCTGAGCGTCGATCATGATCACGGGATCAGGCACCCCATTCAGAATTTTTGACGTGGATTCTTGGAGGTATTTAAGCTCCTGAGCTTTTGTTTCCACTTGACTTTCCAGGCCTGTCACGGTTGATTCTATTTGCTCCTTCATGCGATTAATTTCGTCGGCCAGCTCTTCAATTTCATCCCCTGTGTTGATGGTGAAGGGTTCAGAAAATTCCCCACGGCCGATCTGGCGCGCCGCTTCTTGAAGGCGGCGGATGGGTGACGAAATACGATGGGCAGCTAGGTAACCCAGGGCCATAAGTAATCCCACCCCTAAAACACCGAATGCCGCGATCCATTTAAACAATGCGTAAATGGGACCAAAAATTTCTTCTGATGACTGCCACACAAACATATGCCAGGCTAATCCAGTCGAATTTTGGGTGATGCTACTGACGTTTGGCAGGGGAGCATATCCGATAATAGAGAGTTCCTGTCCACCGTGCCCGTCGGTTGGTGCGGTTGTCCATCCGGCTTTCATCGGGGTGACAAGGGAAATAAGTTGCTTGTCACTTAAGACCACCCCGGTTGGGAGAATGGGACAGGTTAACACCACCCCACGGCTATCAATAAGCATGACATGCCCCGTTTTGCCAAATCGGATAATGTCGATAGAAGGCGCGAAAAACTCTTTGGCATCAAAAATTTGATGAAGCACACCGATAGCTTCATAGCGTAAGCTATCCATAATCGGAAGGGCGAGGGTGAACGTGTAGGTCCCGAGTTGTTGATTGAATCCAATGTTGCCGATATAGGGTTGCCCTATTCCATCATGAAAGGCCTCTTTCCACCATTCTTCTTGGGCATGCAGATAAGAGGGATTGGTGTCCACGCTGGCAACGAGACGGCCGGCGATATCGGTAATGTACAATCCGCGTGTAGCTGATCGGGTGATAAGAGGGATAGGTTGCGATGGGTCGGTATACGTTCCCCCTACCTGTTGTCGAAGCAGTTGGACAAGAGGCCCTTGAGTAAGGCGTTGGACCAGTTCGGGGTTCCTGGCCATCCATGCTTGTTGTTCTTGTTGAAGCAATTGAGCACGGTCTGTTTGGCTGACTTCGCTTATGGCATCGCGTTGTTTTTCTAACAATTGAATCAAGTCGGGCTTTGTGGTCAGAATTCTGGTCTGAGCCACTTTATCGTTAACCACGAAATCCAATCTCCTTGCAGTTTCCGTCGCCAAAGCCTGAAAGCTTGTTCCGTCCACTTCCTGAATGCTTTGAGTGCCCTGGTAAAAGGCGAGGAGGAGCCCAATCAGCAGAGGGAGCGTGCCCACTAGTAACATCGATAGAACTAATTTTTTAGTGAGACCTTTTTTCCGTTTTACAGGCGTTTCACTGGGGGTTTTCGTATCCATAAGGCATCACGTGCGGGAGGGTTCGATGACAGGGAATACCAAGGAAAAGGTGGTGCCTTTCCCGACTTGGCTGTCCACGGTGAGCTCTCCTTTATATTTTCGAACGATCGTACGGACATTATACAAGCCCAGGCCCGTGCCCTTTCCTGGGGCCTTGGTCGTAAAAAACGGGTCGAAGATTTTGGGCAAATGTTCAGCTGAAATTCCTTGTCCAGTATCCGCAATCGTGACGCGAACCGCCCCATTCTGCTTTTCTGCCGTCAGTGTCAGAAGGCCATGTTTCTCCATGGCGTGGACGGCATTGATCATGAGATTGACAAACACTTGCAGAAGTTCTTCAGGCTTGGCATCGATCGTGACATGATCATGATAGTTTTGGATAATGGTGATTTCATGGAATTTTGTCGCAAACTTCGCGATTTTCAAGGCTTCATCGAGCGTTTCCTGGACGGGAACCGGAAAAGACTCTTCGGAGTGCGACGCGCGGGCATATTGAGTGATATTTTGAGAAATTGTCTGGATGCGTTGCGCCGCGTCCCGGATGCTGGTCGCATGTTGATGGATGCTAGCGGTGTCCGTTTCATCCTGGATAGCTTCGGCCATGGCCAGAATGATATACAACGGATTGTTGATGTCATGTGCAATGCCGGATGCAAACGTGCCCATGCCCGCCAATTTTTCAGCCTGGAATAATCGCGTTTGCATCAGGGATTCATGTTGGATGATGTCCCACAGCACTTTGGAGGCAGCTCCTCCTAACACTTCTGCGTTTGGGTGTTTATGACGATAAATGTTTTCGGAGAAAGATGGGTCGCCTGTCACATCCACAATTAAGTGAATATCGGGATTTTGAATGAGCGGCAGGGCATCTTGGGTGGTGGGGATGTGATGCCGCCGAGCGAGTTTGAGCCCTGGTGCCTTTTCATCTATGTCAGCAACCCCGATAAGGTGAATTCTAGGTAGGTTAAGGAAGGATTCCAGTAACGCCCTCCCGCCTTTTCCCGCTCCCAGAATTACCACATTGATTCGTGGTTGGGTTTCAGTTGGCCGTTCGGACACGAGCTGAGTTTCTCCCTGGGTGTGTGTCATGTTGCCAGATTATGTCGTGTCTCCCTGAGTGGTGGTTATGGGCTTGTGAAGCCGTTGGGCTCATTAAACGGGTTCAATCTTTCAGAAGCACAAAGCCCTATCATGAAATGATAGGGCTTTGTGCTTTCTTTGAGTTTTCTCCTCATGAGTGCTTTGTCCTCAGTGCTCTGGGGCACGATGAAAAACCACGGCAATGAGAGATGTTAGAGTCGAGTGATTTCCCGTTGTTCTATGGCTTTGCTCACGGCAGCAATCAATTTTTCTTTTTCAACGGGTTTCACGAGGTAGTCGACGACACCCTGCCTGAGAAACCCTGTAGCCATTTCCATATCTGGAAAACCGGTGAGCACAATTAATGGAACGGTAGGCCATTGTTGTTGGAAGTAGTTAATGGCTTCCACCCCATTGACCTTGGGCATGCGAATGTCCGAAATAATCACATCCAACAGCAAAGGGTTTTCGCCTTCCTTGATTGCGGCAATGGCTTTTTCGCCATCTTCGGCTTCAATCACATCATACCCGGCCTTGTTCAGCGTCATCTTGACCACTTTTCGGACATCCGGTTCATCATCCACAATCAGCACTCGCCCATTGGTCGTATGCCCACCAAACATTCCTCCAGTACCTTCAGTCATAAATCCCCTCCTTATTTGTAATACCCAACCAATTGTTGGTCAAAAGACACCATGAATAAAGTAACTCCAAATTAGATTAATTTAATGACTTCAAGATTTATCCCTTCGTTAGAATAAGGATTCTAGCGGATTGAAGAAATAGTATAAAGAGGAAATTTAAGGGGGTTGATATTATTCACGATAAAGCGCAATCTTATAAGATTTATCCCTTAAAAGAACATGGTTTTACGAAACAGAAGCGGAGCGGGATTCGCGTGATCGGGTGAGTTGAGAGACGGGGATATGGCTGGCAAACACTTGCATCAGCCCGAACTCTTCATCGTCCTGTTCCAAGACGGGAGTCAAGGCAAGGTCGGTATAGGCCTGTTTGTTTGGATCGGTTTTGACCCGCTTCAAAATTCGTTGAAACTTCCAGACGAGCATTCCCCATTTGAGCCCGGTTTGGAGAACGTCGAATGCCCGCTTGGGATAAAACCACAGCGGGTGTTCTCGTGGAAGAGTCGGACGCCGTAACGTCCGAATTTTCCGGCGGAAGATGCCGCCTTCCAACGGGTGAATACCTTCAATCGTCGTACAGCCATAAAACCAGGTGAGAAAGGATGTAACCTTGTTGACGTTTTGCCCTTTGGCTGCTGCCCGTCGAATCACCGTTTCCACATGTTCTGGTGTGTAATATTGTTCCCAAGCCGTTCGGTAGACGTGTTGCCAGGTTTCTTTCGACATGATGGGATGGTTTACGGTGACATGCTCTAAATCATAGAAATTCATATCTGGTTCCATCCACACGCCTTTTTGGTGAAGCACCTTGTGATCTTCCGATCCAGGAAGGGGAGTCAGGCAGAAAAACTCCAGACAATCTAAGGGCAATTCCTTTTTGATGATGTCGATATCACGAGCGATCGTTTCCGGCGTGTCACTGGGAAACCCCAGGATATAGCCAGCAACGGTGGTGCATCCGTGGTCTTTCCACATTTGCGCCATTTTTCGATATTCCCAAATTTTGTTCTGACGCTTCTTCGCGCCAACCAATGAGTCGGGATTAATGTTTTCCAGACCGATGAACACATTCCGACATCCCGCGCGCGCGCATTTTTCAATGAATCTTGGAATTTTATGACAGAGCGTATCGACCTGAATGCTAAATGAAATGGGAAGCTGCTCGTCTTCACGCATGGCGATACAGCGATCGAGTATGGCTTCCCAGTCCTTATTCCGTGCGAAGTCATCGTCGGTGATAAAGAATCGACGAATACCTTGTGCCAAATTGGCTCGAATGAGGGCTTCAATATCCTCTGCCGACCGCCAACGAGATTGTCGGCCTTGCACATTAATGATCGTACAAAAGCTGCATTGAAAAGGGCAGCCACGCCCGGCATCAAAACTGGACAGCCGGCGAAGCGTGTTCTTAATGATATGAGTGGGAAGGAAGGGTGAAGGGGCATTTTGTAACCCGGGAAGCTGGCCCATGACGTTGTAGAGCGGTTTAAGTCGATGGTGATACGCGTCTTGGAGAAGCACAGCGAGATGTTCCTCGGCTTCTCCGGCAAACATGGCAATCCCTTTGTCCATGGCTTGCTGGATATCAGATGGCAGCGAAGGCAACATGGCTAAGCACCCACTGACATGAAATCCGCCAATGGCCACTGAAATATTCGCCTGTAAAAAGTGATCAGCCAAATCCACGGCATGAGGGAACTGATTGGTTTGCACGCCAACCAGTCCGACGAGGCCGTTGCCTGCTTCCTGAATAGATTGAATGATCTTCTTGATTGGCAGGACGGTATTGGTTTCGTCGTATGCCTCAACCACCAACTCAATAACGTGGACGGGACGGCGGCGCCCGGCGGTTCGGGTCTGTCGGTGGTCGGCGGTCATCGCGACGGAGACGCGCGATTCCTCGCGCGACTCGAGTCGGGCGATGTCGTTCGGCTCCGGACCGCGTCGGGCGACTCGCGCTGGAGGGTCCACGAGGCGCGAGTGCTGCGGGCCGACT
>JAQBGS010000030.1:0-9175 GCA_032128535.1 Nitrospirota bacterium | reverse complement strand
TTCCGGTCGGCCATCCTGATCGGTATGTGGCCCATGTCCTCAATACCATTTTGGGTGGTGGCGTCAGTTCGCGGTTGTTCCAAGAAGTCAGGGAAAAACGGGGATTGGCCTATACCATTTATTCGCATCTTTCGAGTTTTCTCGATGGAGGGACCTTAACGGTCTATGCGGCCACACGGCCGACGGAAGTGGAAGCGGTCATTGATCAGATTTCCAAGGAAACAAAGAAATTGTGTCGTCGAGGAGTGTCAGTCAAAGAATTAGAGCGGACGAAGACGCAACTGAAAGGCAGTCTGATGTTGGGTTTAGAGGGGACATATGGCCGCATGAATAAACTGGCTAAAGACGAACTCTATCAAGGCCGGCATGTCTCGCTCCAAGAAATGGTCAAAGCCATTGACCGAATTACCCCGGATCAGATCCGTCAACTCAGTCAAAAGTTATTAGATCACAAGGAATTTGTGGTGACGGCATTAGGTCCAATACCTAAAAAAATGGCTGCAAAGTGGGGATAAGTCCCCCAAAAAACACAGAGTCAATCGCTTGACAACGAAGGTCTGGATGAGTAGCATTGTCCCTCCCCAGACCAAGCCTTTTTTCAAGGGATAATTGGGGTGCTGACAAAACGAGAATTTTGGAATTGGGTTTAGAGTTCGAGAAGATAAAATGGTCAAGTTGTTTTTTCATTTTTGTCATTCTAACACTGTAAGGAGGGAGCAGATGAAGAAGTCATCTCTACGTCGGTCGATTGTAGCTCTCTGTGCATTTGGCCTGCTCAGCATGGGAATGGCGGGAGCGGCCTTTGCACAAAAAGGTCCTGCCGAAGGAAATCCAAAATCCAAAGGGGATCCAGCAGACGTCACCACTCAAGGGGATCTTTCCTTCAAAGGCGTGGCAGCCACGAGTTTAAAGGGCAGAATTTTTGGACATTGGGCCGACAATCCTGATGGCGAAATTCTGTTTGGTATTCAATATTGGAATACCTCAGCACCAGCCGAAGTGGGAACCCCTCCAGGCCGGGCTTCCGATGATCGTATCCAAACTTTGCCAGATCCTTTAGTCTCTTGCTGTGGATGGGGCTACCAAGGTGGGACTGACAAGAATAATCCGTATTCTGGTTGGTACACACCACAAACAACCGTTCGTTTGGCCGTAAAAGACAAAGCCCTCATGGACCAAATGACCAAAGCCGCGCAAGATTTCGTGGCGATGGAAGTGCAAGTGAGCGGGCATACGGTTACCGGTTTTAAATTGCTGAACTAAAGAAAAGTTTTACTCATTAATAAATGACATATAACTTTCTAGTCGAGGAGGGAAGCCATTATGAAAGGTGCTAAGATGAAAGGATGGGCCTTCGTGGGAGCCATGGCGCTTGTAGGCACAATGGCCTCCAGTGCATTGGCGATCGAAGCATTCCAAGAACGGTTTGAGTGGGGTGATTTGAGCAAACCAACCACGCTTCGTGGCCGAGTTGCTGTCGCTGATCCTTATGACAAAGCCGTCTGGGTCAATGTTGCGGTATTTGGTGGAAATGCCGAAAGCGGATATTATTGGCAAAAATATTTTCCAGGCAAAAACGTCAAGATGTACGCCGCAGATGACAAGATCCTGGCGACGTTAGTCGCTCTTGGAAAAGATTCTCAGAGCCAAGCCGTGATGGGTGATACGAAGCCATCAAATTATGGAATGGTTGAAATCGTGGTCCAGGAAAAAGTACAAAACAAGCGTGTGATTCTTTCAGCCAAGTCTGTAGATGACGTTGCTGGAACGCCGGCAAAGCCACGCAGCATTCATAGCTTGCGAACCACGCCTGTGGCTCAACAAATTGCTAATGAGAGCTGGCCACAAAACCGGAAGATGCAATACGATGTGATGATCCCGGGTGGACCGACCATTTCTGGTGTCATTCCTTACTCCGATCAAGGTCTTGGAGTCTGGGATCCGGAAAAATAACCTTTAGCTTTGTTCTTAGAGGTTTTTAAGAAAGGCCTGCGTATTACGCAGGCCTTTCTTTTTCCCCCACCTTTTCATCTTCTAATCGGGCTTTAAAATCGGCTAAGCGATTCAGGGCCTCCAAAGGGGTCATGGAAAATAAGTCGATCTGCTTCACTTCTTCTAATATGATATGGGGATGGGGGGAAAGTGGTTCTGATGGGAAGGGAAGAGCCCTTTGATTTTCAGCGTCTGAAATATTGGGGCTCGTATTGTCCTGTTCAAGTTGTTCCAGGATATTTTTGGCCCGATGGAGCACGGGTGCGGGAATCCCCGCTAGTTTGGCCACTTGAATCCCATAACTTCGGTCAGCCTTCCCCAGGATAATTTTTCTCAAGAATAAGACATCCTGGCCTTTTTCCTGTACAAGCACGGTGTAATTTTTGATCCCTTCTCGTTGCCCTTCCAACTGAGTCATTTCATGATAATGGGTTGCAAAGAGCGTTCTGGCTCCAAGGTTTCCTCGATCGAGAATATATTCGACTAACGCCCAAGCGATGCTCAGGCCGTCATAGGTGCTGGTTCCCCTTCCCACTTCATCGAGCAACAGTAGGCTTCGGGAAGTGGCGGATTGGAGTATTTTGGCTGTTTCACTCATCTCCACCATAAAGGTGCTTTGACCTGCACTCAGATCATCCGCCGCTCCAACTCTCGTAAAAATTCGATCCACCAAACCAATGCGAGCAGAATCGGCTGGAACAAAACTACCCATTTGCGCCAGCAAGACAATAAGGGCCACTTGGCGGAGATAGGTGCTTTTCCCCGCCATATTGGGGCCTGTGATTAACAGAAGCCGGTTTGTATCCAAATCAAGCATGGTATCATTCGCTATAAATCCATCCGCCATTTGAAGATGTTCAATAACGGGATGTCTGCCCTCTGTGATCTGAATCATGCCGCCTTCATAGACCGTGGGCTGCACGTAGCGGTTCAGGGTGGCGGTTTCAGCCAAGCTGGTGAAGACGTCGAGCGTGGCCAATTGTTGAGCCATGGCCTGAATCCGTGGTGCTGCGGAGGCCACGCGGCCACGGAGAGCGACGAACAGCTCAAATTCCATATGCTTCATCTTTTGTTCGGCGCTGGAAAGGCGGCCTTCGAGTTCCTGGAGTTCATCGGTGGTATAGCGTTCGGCATTCACGAGTGTTTGTTTCCGATGATAGTCCGGCGGTACTCGAGCGGCATTGGCTTTGGTCACTTCGATGTAATAGCCAAAGACCTGATTGAATTTCACCTTGAGGGAGTCAATTCCGGTTTTTGCACGTTCCCTGGTTTCCATTTCGGCTAGTAACCGGGTGCCTTCTTTCGAAAGAATCCGAAGCTCATCCAGCTCTCCATTGACCTTTTCTCGAAAGATTCCTCCCTCCTTTGCTGATAGGGGCGGGTTTTCCATGAGGGAATCTAAAATCCAGGAAGACACGTCTTGGAGTGAATCCCAGTCGGCATACATGGTTTTCAGGAAATCGGATTGGAAGGATGCCAAAAATTGCTGAATCTTCGGCAAGTTTTCTAAGGAGTGAGCAAGGCTCATGAGATCACGCGGATTGGCCACCCCTAACGCTATGCGGCTATTCAGGCGTTCCAGATCTTTGATTGATTTCAGATGGCCTCGAATCGACATCCGCGTCCCCACGTGATTGACGAATTCTTTGACAACATCTTGCCGGCCCTGGATCACTGAAAGTTGAGTGAGCGGACGTACGACCCACTGACGCAATAATCGAGTGCCCATGGGAGTTTGGGTTTGGTCCAACGTCGTGAATAAGGTGGGACTGTGCCGTTGTTCTGAGACGGGTTTGAGGATTTCAAGATTTCGAAGGGTCGACTGGTCCAATTGCATTTCTTGCTCAAGAAGTCGAACCCACGGCCGGCGCAAATGCGTATGGGCTAATGTCGGCTGAGTTTCCGTGAGATAATGCAAAAGACCACCGCTGGCTTGGGTCCCCACCGTCAGTCCAGACAGTTGTAGTTCATGAATATCATCGACCCCAAACGTCTTTGTGAGTGTTTCTTTGCTTAGGTCTACTTCAAAGGTCTTTAGATCACGAGGAACTAGGCGTGCAATCCCTAATGTTTTGAGAATTCGAGAAAGTTCTTCATGAATTGAATGAGGACAGATAACTTCTTTGGGATCGATACGGACCAGCTCATCCACGAGAATGTGTGGAGATGCCTCAAGTGGAGCTTCGGAAATCCAAAATTCCCCTGTTGAGAGATCCAATGTGGCTAAGCCTACCAGGGTTTCGAAGATGGAGTTTTTCGGATGAGGCTCTCGTGTGTAGAAAATCGAAGAAATATAGTTGGCTTCTCGAGCGGTGAGCAATTCATGGTCATACAAGGTGCCGGGAGTGTAGACCCGAACAACCTCGCGTCGAACGAGGCCCTTCGCAACTTTTGGATCTTCCACTTGCTCGCAGAGGGCGACGATTTTCCCGGCTTTCAGGAGTTTGGCAATGTACCCGGTGGCGGTGTGGTGTGGCACACCACATAAGGGAATGGCGTTCCCTTTGGCTTTGCCTCGTGCGGTGAGCACAATACCTAAAAGGCTGGAGGCTTCTTCTGCGTCCTCAAAAAACATCTCATAGAAATCCCCCACCCGAAAAAATAGGATGGCATCAGCATGCTGCGCCTTAATGCTCTGATACTGGCGGATGAGCGGGGAGAGTTCTTGGTCTTTCATGGGGCGTGGATGAGTCGTTGGTGGAAGCGTTGGTGAAAAAAGTGATGTCTTAGGCGGTGTGGCCACGAAGGGCCGACACAATTGCCAGGCTTCTAGGTCCAGTGGCTCGAAGATTCATATCACGAGTCGTTTCAGTGTTGCCATGTTCCAAATGAATTTCAAGATAATCTGGTGGAAGAGCCTGGATGAAGCGATCAGCCCATTCAATAATGACGATATTTTTGTCGGTGAAATAGTCTTCCAGTCCTAACTGCACAATGGCCGCAGGGTCTTCAAGTCGGTAGAGATCAACATGAATGACCGGAATGGGGCTGTCATACGCTTGTATCAGGGTAAATGTGGGGCTGTTGACTTGGTCGGCTGGAATGCCCAAGCCCAGCGCGATGCCACGAGTGAGGAGCGTTTTCCCAGCTCCTAAGTCTCCGGTTAAGGCGAGCACGTCGCCTCCCATAAGAAGATGACTTAACCCTTCTCCAAACTCAAGCGTTTTCTTCTCTGAAGCCAGATTCAGTTGAAGCCCGTTGAGGTTGGGTGTTGGGAATACGTGAGAAGGGGTGTCCAGGGTGGCTGGCCTTCCGTTTAGACTGATGGCTCAGAGAGAATGCGGGTGAAAGCATGGGGAAGTGCTACGATGACATCGCTGGCGATCAAGCCCGGTTCCCCCATGGTTTTTGCTGCCAGGTCACCAGCTAGCCCATGTAGGTACACTCCCGTTCTGGCCGCATCCCAAGCGGTCAACCCTTGCGCTAACAATCCCGTAATCATGCCTGTCAATACATCCCCCATGCCGGCTGACGCCATTCCCGGGTTTCCTGTTGGACAAATGGCAATTTGGCCGTGCGGGTTGGCAATAATCGTATTGGCGCCTTTTAAAACCAGAATGACGCCATGTTGAGTGGCAAAGGTCCTGGCGATTCCAACTCGATCGTCATGAATTCTTTTTGAGGATGTGCCTGGTAGAAGTCTGGCCATTTCTCCAGGGTGTGGAGTCAAAACAGGAGGCTGTTTCATGCGTGAAAAGACTTCCAGTTGAGAAGCTAAATTATTGAGGGCATCGGCATCCAATACGCAGGGTGCCGCAAGCTGTGGAAGGAGATGAGATAACAGCTCTGTTGTTGAAGGAGAAATGCCTAACCCCGGCCCAAAGCCCAGGGCTGATTTGTCTTGGCAAAATTTGAGAAGAGCGGGGCCAGCCTCTCGTCCTAACAGATGATCGGGCGTTTCTGGTAGGGCCAGCGTCATGATTTCCAAAAGCTTGGATTCCACAATAGGAGCAACGGTCTGGGGAGTCGCGACGGTGACAAGGCCAGTTCCTGTACGGAGTGCACCCAGCGCAGCCAAGGCCGGGGCACCGGCCTTCCCGGGAGACCCCGCAACAATACCGGCATGCCCAAAGGTCCCTTTATGAGAAGACGCACGACGGGGAGGAATCAAGGAACGAATGCATGCTGGTGTTAAGAGCTGGGCTTGAGGATTCATGTCTTCGACAAATGTCTTTGGAATACCAATATCGACCACTTCGATGTGCCCCACTTGATCAATCGCGTCCCCGACATAGAGACCGATTTTAGGATAGCCAAATGTCACAGTCAGATCAGCGTTAACGGCTGTCCCCAAGATTGCTCCTGTTTCACTATCTAATCCCGAAGGGATGTCCACGGCTACCGTATAGGCGTGGGAAGTATTCATCGTCTTAATGGCCGTGGCATAGGGTTCGCGTACAGATGACGAGAGTCCTGTCCCTAGAAGGGCATCAATGAGGATATGGGCTTTTTGTGCCAAGGACAATAGTTTTTCCTGGCTGGGGAGCACCAGAATTTGAGACGGTTTGGCTTTGGTTGTAAACCGGCGATACATCGTTTTGGCGTCTTTGCTAAGCTCTTGATAGGGAGCCATCAAGATCACGCTGAGATGGGCTCCTTTGCTTTGTAGGAGCCTGGCGACCACCAAGCCATCGCCGCCATTGTTCCCCTTCCCGCAGAACACCATGACGTGTTTTCCTTTTGGAGAGCCATAATGCTGAAGAAGATGGGTGACAACGCCGGTTCCTGCCCGTTCCATCAAAGTGGTCCCTGGAATCTTGGCCTCTTGAATCGTTCGACGATCAAGCGTTTGCATCTGTTCTGGAGTGACGAGCCACATAAGGTATTTTGACGACAGGGCAGATGGGCCTTGAAGAGAGTTATGTGAGGAGCGCTTTCATTTCTCGCACTGCGCGTTCCAATCCGACGAACACGGCCCGAGCAATGATGCTGTGACCGATATTAAATTCTTCAATTTCAGGAATTTGGGTCATCCGTTTGGCATTCTGATAGTTGAGCCCATGCCCGGCGCTGACACGCAGCCCTAACTTGGCCGCAA
Organism: Nitrospirota bacterium; assembly: GCA_032128535.1. Taxonomy (GTDB): domain Bacteria; phylum Nitrospirota; class Nitrospiria; order Nitrospirales; family UBA8639; genus Nitrospira_E. The sequence continues at coordinate 2,145 of JAQBGS010000030.1, read as the reverse complement.
GTTTGGCGGCTTGAACGAGGGCATCAAATTCGGTGTCGGCTTCTTGTTGGCGTCGAGTATTGGCGTAACGACCGGTATGGATTTCCACGAAATCGGCATTCACCTTGTGGGCAGCCCGAATTTGTTGCAGGTCAGGATCGACAAACAAGCTGACGGGAATACCCCCTTCATGCAGAAGATTCACCATGGATTGGATACGATCTCGGTATTCGACGACGTTCAGCCCGCCTTCCGTCGTCAACTCTTGTCGACGTTCTGGGACTAAGGTGGCGATGTCGGGTTTCATATGAAGGGCGATTTTTGCGACAGAATCTTCGGCGGCCATTTCTAAGTTCAGTTGGATATGAATCGTTTCCCGCAGGATTGTCAGATCGCGGTCTTGGATGTGGCGTCGGTCCTCCCTGAGGTGGACCACAATGCCTTCCGCCCCAGCTAATTGTACGAGGGACGCAGCCATGATGGGATCGGGTTCATGCCCGCCCCGAGCTTGTCGGAGTGTGGCAACATGATCCACGTTGACGCCGAGTCGTGCCATAGAATTCCCCTTTTACAGAAAACAATGTGAAAGGGCATTATCGCAAAAGGGCAAATCTCGGGCAATCAATCACACGCGGAAAATCTGGCTCACGCCAAGGAGCCAAAGAAGTCTGTACCCTTAATCCTCATAGCCCCAAATATCCGGTCCCCTGAAATTGACTGGTTTCATTCCCTCATCTAGAATGAAATCTCTTAAGAATTTGTCCGATTCTCTATTCTCTATCCCCGCTAAGACTGAGGGACGTTTCTTCATTTTTCATTGACAATGAAGCCTTTTTACCGAATTCAACGGCTGCCTGGATACGTCTTTAATCAAGTCCAGGAGTTGAAACTTCAGGCCCGGAAACGAGGCGAAGATATTATTGATATGGGGATGGGAAACCCCGATCAACCGACTCCTCCACATATTGTCGACAAGTTAATTGAGGCGGCTCGGAATGGACGGAACCATCGGTACTCGGCCTCACGAGGTATTACCAAATTACGACATGCGATTTGTGATTGGTATCAACGAAACTATGATGTCAGTCTGGACCCGGAAACGGAAGCCATCGTCACATTAGGAGTCAAGGAAGGCTTGGCCCATTTAGCCTTGGCCATTGTGGGTCCTGGCGATGTGGTACTCGCGCCGACTCCTACCTATCCGATCCACATGTATTGTTGCATTATTGCCGGAGGAGAAGTGCGTGGGGTGGAATTGGGTCCCGATACCGATTTCTTTGACAATTTAACGCGAGCCTTCAAGCAAACCCAGCCCGCTCCCGTGGCCCTGATTATCAGCTTTCCTCACAACCCCACGACTCAGGTGGTGGACCTCGAATTTTTCAAAAAGGTAGTCGAGTTTGCCTTGGAGCACGAGGTTTGGGTCATTCATGACTTAGCCTATGCCGATCTCGTCTTTGATGGATATCGTGCACCGAGTTTGCTGCAAATTCCTGAAGCCAAAAAAATTGGCGTGGAATTTTATTCGCTCTCCAAAAGTTATAATATGCCAGGTTGGCGTGTGGGGTTTTGTGTGGGAAATCCTGAACTCATCGGCGCTCTCACGCGGGTCAAAAGTTATTTGGACTATGGGATGTTTCAGCCGGTGCAAATCGCCAGCATTATTGCGCTCAACGGTCCTCAGGATTGTGTGAAGGAAATCGTTGGGCTCTATGAACAGCGACGGAATGCCCTGGTTCGTGGATTAAATCGAATTGGATGGTCAATTGACTATCCTCGGGCCACGATGTTTGCGTGGGCCAAAATTCCGCCACCGTATGTGGGCATGGGCTCCCTAGAATTCTCAAAATTACTGCTACGAGAAGCGAAAGTTGCCGTATCGCCGGGTATTGGATTTGGTGAAGGCGGGGATGAATATGTGCGGTTTGCGCTCGTCGAAAACGAACACCGAATCTTCCAAGCCGTCCGCGGGATTCGCCAAGCCTTGAAATTGGGAGACGAGTCATAATGGATCAGGTCGTGAAGGTTGGACTGATTGGATTTGGCACAGTTGGCTCGGGTGTGGTGAAAATTCTCCAAAACAATGCCAACCTCATTGCGAGGCGAGTCGGTCGAAAGGTCGTTCTAGCCAAAATTGCGGATTTAGATATCACCACAGATCGAGGG
>JAQBGS010000029.1:0-7810 GCA_032128535.1 Nitrospirota bacterium | reverse complement strand
GATGGTAAAGACTTCCTTGGCAATTTCACCCAATATCGCAGCGGCATATCCGGAACCCGTACCGACTTCCAGCACGCGGTCTTCCGGCTTTAATTCAAGCGCAGCTGTCATCAAGGCCACAATATAGGGTTGAGAAATGGTCTGGCTGGCTTCAATAGGTAAGGGCGAATCACTATAGGCGAATTCAACCAGATCCGTGGCGACGAATTCTTCTCGAGGGACCGCGTTTATGGCATCAAGCACCGATTGGTCGTGGAGCCCACGAGCCATTAATTGATAATCAATCATGTGTTGTCGTAAATCAGTAAACGTGTTCATACGTGACTCCTAAGCATGTTTTTTTTGAAATGGTGCAAATAGCCAGATGAGGAAGGAGAAATTCATCGAACCTGTTTCCCTTCCTTGTCCGCCCGTCACCTCACCCATTGATTTTCAGATACCCCCCCCCTCGCTCCTATATTTTGGCCAGTCGTCCTCACTTTTCCTTTCCAAAATGATAGGGGAATTCAATGCCCGCCCTCGTGACTTGCGCGTTCCAAACCACCTGAAACCTTTGCATCACCCCGACACGTTGCTTGATCTGTCGATGATCGGCCTCAATGCGGTTCTCTAGAATTGATTTCGCAATAATGGTGCCAAGTGCTTGCCTTCCTATGTATGGCAATCAATGCCATGACCCGCTTCCCTTGCCCTGCAATGAAAGCCATTCAAAAAAAATCCATAGGGCCGGCCGAAATTCGTGAACTGAGGAATGCATAGGAGGTGTCACCCGAAAATATGTGTGGCAAAATTCTACATGATCATCCTGGAGGGCCTGCTCCCAGAAACGAACTGTAGGGATAAAAATCTAGACAAGAGTGCGTATTGGTTGGCGCGGGCCTTGTTGCGGGAACTTGTAGACCAGTAAATTTGAAAGATTTACCTGAGAGCATATGTTGGCGGATGATGGTCAAGGCTATCGCTGAAGGGGTTGGGGCGGTGTACAAACTTCCTATCTTTTCCGCAGAAAAGAGAGCCCCCAAACTTTCAGCCCTGAGACAGAGCTTTTCAGATGCGGATGCCGGGATTTCAATGTGAGAATGTGCATACTTTCCAGGGCTGATTGAAATATATATCATTCCAGACACATCTTTGAGCATACCTCCTAGATGAAATTCTCAAAACTGAATAATCCTTTTCCTTTTTCCATTACCTTGCGTATGCCAATACAACAGAAGCGTTCCATGTATTTGAGGAAGCTCAGTTGGCCTACTGTTCTTTTGTGTGTGTGTTTCGTGGTTGTGGGGATGCTTGGTCTGTCCGGGAAACCAGCCGTGGTCCCGGAGCAGCTTGAGAGTGATCTAGAAGTCTTTGTCCGCCAAGGGTGTCCGCATTGTGAAAAGGCGAAAACCTACCTCACTCAGCTGAAGCAACGGTATCCCCAACTCAAGGTAACAGTTCGCGATATTGGCGAAGATCCCCAAGCGTTACTTCGATTAAAAACGTTGGCGGCGAAATTTGATATGACACACCTCGGAGTGCCCGCCTTCTATGTGCGAGGGGAGTTGGTGGTGGGCTTTCAATCTGCGGAGATCACCGGAAAGCAACTGGAAGAACTGTTAGGGCGTGCTCCACCGGATACGGAACCTGTCTCTGAAGGCACATGTCCGGTTGAACCGGAGGTGCCTTGCCCCCCGGCATCCACGTCAGAGGCTATCGGAGGGCAGCGTATTTATGTCCCTTTTTTTGGTGATCTGACTCTTCCACAACTTGGCCTACCGCTTTTTACAGTCTTTCTCGGTCTCCTTGATGGTTTCAACCCTTGTGCGATGTGGGTCTTGCTATTTTTATTGGCCTTGTTAGCGAACCTGCGCGATCGACGCAAGATGTTCCTCTTGGCCGGGACGTTCGTCCTAGTTAGCGGGGTGGTGTATTTTGCGTTTATGGCGGCGTGGCTGAATGCCTTTCTGTTCATCGGGTATGTTCGCTTCATCCAAGTGATGATGGGCGGGCTTGCGGTTGGGATTGGCCTGTTGAATGTCAAAGAATATTGGGCGTTTGGCCGGGGAATATCGCTCGCCATTCCTGAATCAGCAAAATCTGGGATCTATGCCCGAGTCCGAAAAATTTTGGCGGCTGAGCACATGAGCCAAGCCATGATCGGAATTCTGACATTGGCCATCTTGGTGAATATGATTGAATTTGTTTGTACGGCAGGGTTTCCGGCCCTGTTCACTCAAGTGTTGAGTCAACGGGGTCTGACCACTTGGGAGTATTATGGGTATTTAGGCCTCTACAATCTGGCCTATATCGCGGATGACGCCGTGATGGTCACGATTGCGGTGGTCACACTCAGCCACCATAAATTGCAGGAACGAGAAGGGCGATGGCTTAAGTTGATCAGCGGATTGGTGATGCTGGGGTTGGGGGTTCTTCTGCTGTTCGCTCCGGAACGGTTATGGTAGTCAGACCAGGGTAGCTTGACTGTGGACCGCTCAAGGGATCCTATGCTTTCTCGTTACTAAGCCATGTAGGTGTTGTTCTGGTCTGTTTGCTGGGAAATAGGAAGCGGGTTTGTGGCAACTCAGCGTTGTGAATACTTGGCCCCCGAACACAAGTTCAAGGCATATTTTTCTTTTTCTCAAATGTAAGAAGTTGTATTTCATCTTTCAGACAATGTGAGGTGAAATGGTGATAGCAGTCGGTCGCGTTCGTCACACAATCCTCAAGCTGTCATCCCCGCAGTTTTTGGCGGGGATCCATCCGAAATGAAGACCAGATGGATGCCCGATTAAAAATGTCGGGCATGACGAGTGTGGCTGGTTGTCCGATAACCAATGTCGGGAATGACCGCGTTGTGGATGGATTTCCGATACATATCATGCTGAGTTCTTGGGCAAGCTCAGGATGACAAAGGCTCCTTAAGTCATCATCTGTTCGTCCAATGTCTGAATGGTGAAATCTTCGCTTTTCCGCATTAGACATGATTCCTAACGATCTAGCCGTGCTTTGACCACCCCGAGAGGCAACAACCCTATGAATACGTCTGTCCAATCCATTTCACTTTCAGGATTAATTCTGGCCTTTATACCGACCCTTATGGTCCTGGGCATATTGTTTCGATGGTCCTTGAATGCGCGGACAGCTCTGTATGCGGTCGCACGCATGCTGATCCAATTGCTGCTGATAGGGTACATTTTGATTTATATCTTTAACGCAGATCATCCAGGGATTATTGTTTCCGTTGTGACGGTTATGCTTGTGGCAGCAAGTTGGATCGCATTGCGTCCTCTGAAGAATAAGCTGCCGCATCTGTATTGGAAGGCTTTAGGGGCGATCTTTCTGGGAGGCATTCCCACCCTTGCGCTGGTTACCCAGGTTGTTCTCGATATTCAACCGTGGTTTCTTCCTCGCTATTTCATTCCGCTTGCCGGAATGATCTTTGCGAGTTGTATGAACACGGTCAGCGTCGCAGCGGAACGATTTGAAGCCGAGTGTGCGAATGCTATGCCTTACACCGATGCGAGAAATACCGCTTTACAAGTCGCACTGATTCCTGTCACCAATTCATTATTTGCTGTCGGTCTTGTTTCCTTACCAGGAATGATGACGGGGCAAATTCTCTCTGGCATTTCCCCTCTTGTTGCGGCACAGTACCAAATTGTTGTGATGTGTATGATTTTCGGAGCCTCCGGAATGTCGGCGACAATCTATCTTCTTCTGGCAAAAAGGCCTTCGTAAATTGCCCGAGACGCGAGGTCCGTTATGGCTTCATTCAACGTTCTACTCCGGCCAAGGCAGTTCCTCATCCGTGACCACGGTGTGCTTGACCATGTTTGCCATACGAACCGCAGATTTAATGGAATAGGAGAGCATCAGGGAATGGTTCGCGATATTGACTTTTCCCGCTGCGATGGCGCTGCAGAAAATTTGGCTGGCTGCCTGAAGAACGGCCTGGTCGCTTTGATTCAGTTCATTGCTAAAATCCATGATAGCCTCCTTGATTGTTGTATTGATTAAGATGATGGCAAAAGGCCGCTTTGACCAATGCCGTTAAACACGAATTGCACGGCTAGGGCGCAAAGCAAGACCCCAAATATCCGGCTCACGACATGTTGGCCAGCGACGCCCAGCACTTTCTGAATATATGTGGCCCCCAAGAGCGCCAAGAGGGTGATGAGCAGGACCGCTAGTAATGCTCCTATGACGATGAGCTGGGTGCCCCAATCCCCTTGGGCATTGGCGATGAGTAGAATGACCGCACCGATTGCGCCAGGTCCGGCAATGAGGGGGGTGGCTAAAGGAAAGACCGAAATATCTTGCTTTTGCGTGGCTTCTTGAGTTTCTGCATTCGTCGTGGTTATTCCCCCCGAGTCCCGCGCAAACACCATATCAATGCCAATCAATAACAGCAGAATGCCTCCGGCTGTTTGAAAGGCAGCCAAAGAAATTCCCAGAAGGCGTAACAACCAATCTCCAAGCACGGCGAAGATCAAGAGGATTCCCGTGGCGACCAGGATGGCACGGAGAGCCATTGAATGACGATGCTGGGGCGTTCGGTTTTGTGTTAAGACCGCAAACATCGCCGCCGCTTCGATGGGACCAAGCGTGACAAAAAACGTGGTGAACGCAACGGCGGCAACTTCAATCATAGGCTTTGAATCTGTCAGGGTTTGACGAACTAGGAATACGTTTTCTCTCACCGGAGAATAATCCTGAACGGCTGTATGCATAAAGCCAGGCATGAGCAGGTAGATAGTCATGCTTTATTACGAAAGCCCTCGAATATATAACAGGAGGTGCCAGATTTGTTGACCAGATGAATGGATGCGGATGTCTCATGGTAAAATCCGTAGATGGACCTTCATGGGGCCTTTACGGAATTGACGGTTGATAAGGGGCCAGTTGCCGGATGTAGGCGGTGAGGGAGCGCATTTCGTCCCCACTCAGTTTCCCCCACCAACCGTGCATGGGGCTAAATGCCAATCCCCAGATGATCGCTCCTCGCAGGTCCATTTCCGATTTTGCTCGAGACTCTGGGCGCTGGAAATTGGTGGGTGGGACGATCAGCTTGGCTGCATCCGGTCCATCACCTTTTCCCTGAAAGCCATGACACCCCACGCAATGGGTTTTATATACCGCTTCTCCTTTTTGTGGAGAGACTTGGGGCTCTTGGCTCTGAGCCGGAAGGGTCAACCCAAGAAGAAAGATGAAACTGAACAAGAAAGCTGCGTGCTTCATGGAATCGTGCTCCTTTGAAAAGTCATTTCATTCTTGTTTGATCAGAATGCCGAACAGGCGATTTCTGGTGGATACTCATTCCATTATTTTCCTGGCAAAGTAACTAATTTATAGGGGCACATTTATGATTTCTTTGTTGATGTCTTACCTGATCGCCCATGCTTCTTGAGGGTTGATGGACCTTGCCATGCCACCCGCACACATTTGTCCTTATGCGACCATCGATATTCAATGGATCCTTTAAAAGCCCGATCCAGATGCTTTCCTAGTCGCTGGGCGAAGTGTTCCGTCGTGGTTTCAATGTCTGCACCGTCAGGGCGAGTCCGGATGGTCATCACCCGTTCCAGTGGATTGTTGCGAGCGGCTTGGTGTTCTTCGTTATGGATGAGACCGAGAACCTCGGCTTTATGGGCTCCCCAATTGGGCCAGTGGATTGTGAGAAACCCTTCCGCATAGCCGTCTCGTAGTTTTCGGCAGGCCGGACACACAAAACTCTGAGGAACCAGAACCTGTTTTGTCGGTTTTTTAGGGCCGGTACCTGTTGATTTTCGGGTTGGCGAAGATGGGATCTCCGGAAAGCTCCACCGTTTTCGGTAAAACACGGCAAGACACTGGGGGCATTCGAGCAATCCTTTCGGCGCCTGTTTCATCGAGTAGGGATCGTCAATGATTTCTTTTTTCTTTAAAGACTGTGTGGAATATCGGTTACTTCTTGGCACGGTCATATTGATACCTCACAAATTAACGCGTGAATTTTTTTTGTCATGCCTGATGTTGGAACCAATTTTCATGCCATGTTTTGCGGCTTTCAGTTTCCGTGAATTTTGAAAGTCGTCTATTTTCCTCTCGTTGGATGTCTGCACGACTTTTTGTAGGGGATACTAAGCCATACTCGGTCTATCGCATGCAAAATCCTACATGAAATCGAAAGGTTGGAAATCAAGGTCCGCAACGCGCTGTTAGAGTGAAAAGATTCACACGACTTTGGAATAGTTCTTTCAACAATAGATTCCTTTTCACAGGTAAATCGTGAACTGACTCATTTTTTACCTTCCTTGCAAACAAAGACAATTTTTTTAGGTGCCCCTCTAAGGAACAGGACCCAATTTGGGGCAATCTGGGTCATAGGCAGATGCCATGGGCTGTGGCTTAAGTCCACAATCTTAACAGGCGATTCGTTAATCATGGAAAAATCCCAATGAATAATATTGTGGCACGCAATTTGGAAGGAGACTTGCTAACAGACCAGAGATCAAAACCCTGATGAGAGGTAGACAGAATCACTTGTCGCCCATCCCTCTGATCCTTCTTGCCTTTCCAAAGGAGAAAATCCGTATGTTTTCATTTCGTCAAAATGTTTTCCGTGAAATTTGGATCGGCCTTGTCGTGGTCCTGCTTACCAGTGTCTCTGGCTGGGCGGGAAGTCCTGGAGATCTCAAGCCTCGGGTTCCTCCTGAACAGCTGGAAGAAGCCAAGTCGTTTCAAAATCCTTTCACACCGTCTGCGGATATCGTGGCAAAAGGGAAAAAGCTGTATGAGGGTAAGGCGTTCTGTTCGATTTGCCATGGATTGGAGGGCGCTGGAGGCCAAAGTAGAGGACAAATAACCCCGGCTAACGCACAACCCCCAACTAATTTTGCCGATGCCGCCTGGCAGGCGGCCCGAACCGATGGAGAAATGTTTTGGATTCTGAAACATGGCAGTCACGGCACTGATATGGCCCCCTACATGCCGCTATATTTATCCGAAGAAGAAGTTTGGCAAATTGTCTCTTATATTCGAACCTTTGGGGATATGTAGGCGAATGGGGCATTGTTAAGGGCACAGTCACATGAACAACGCGTCATTTCATTCAACAGGGATGTTGATAATGGATCGAACATTGTGTGTTCAACAATATAAGTTCTGGATGATTTGTGTCGCGGCCGTGGTGCTTTCGGGGTGTAGTCACTATGGACATCATGAGGTCTCGAAAACGGCTAAAGCCACCATTCAAGGTTGTACGGATTCGGGGATTTCTGGAACGGCCACGCTCAGGGAATTTGAATCGAACGAAGGTATCAAAAAAGTCTATGTACAGATGGAAGTCAGCGGATTAAAGGATGGCAAGCATGCCGTGCATATTCATGAAGTGGCGAGCTGCCAACCGTGCGGGTCGGCGAAGGGGCATCATGATCCCGGACCATTTGGAAAGTCTACGCCTGATGCTCCGGATTTCAACCATCCCTTTCATATGGGGGATTTGGTCAATATGACGGTCGTCAATGGAGTGGGGACATTGCATGCGGTCACCACACGCGTCTCCCTTTCTGATGGCCGGTTGAGCGTTTTGGATCAAGATGGAAGCGCCTTCATCATTCACACCAATGAAGATCTCTATTGCGATCAGGACAGTGAACTCAACCCCGGATGTGCGGGAGGAGCACGCGATGCCTGCGGCATTATTGAGCCGATGCCGACCCTGTAAAGGGAATAATCACTTTTTGGTGAATGCCTAAGGCAGCGACAATGTCTGTGAAGAAGAAACACCAGACCAAAAGAAGGGAATCATCATAACAAACGCTATCCGATGGTCAGCCGGACTCATGCT